>PIVW01000938.1 GCA_003353825.1 Chloroflexota bacterium | reverse complement strand
GTCTCTCCGCCTCAAACCGTGCAATCACACGTGCGGAGTCCATCCCCGGTTTGATGACCTTCAGGGCCACTTGCCGCCGGATAGGATACGCCTGCTCCGCCAAATACACGATCCCCATGCCCCCCTCACCCAAAACGCTCAGTAAATGATAGTCACCAATCCAGCCCCCCGGCTGCGCCACGATGCTCGATAGGGAAGGGCTCGCAGGGGTGGACCGATCCGACCGATGGGGCTCATCCCGATCGAGACCCTTCATCAAGGCATCCTTACCTTCTGCTTGCAGGGCATCCGAATCGGGTTTCGCAGGCTCGGAGGGGCCGTCATCTCGCCCCAGCATTATTAAGCGATTCATTTGCTCAGGAGATATGCCGAATACCGACTCGTCATCCATAGCTCACCACCGAATGTCTGTCACAGATTAATAGACGCCCCACTCGATCCGCATCGCCATGCGTTTCGCAGGGCATGGCCGTTGGAGGGTATTTCCCTCCCTATCCCTATATACAAGAAACTAGGCGCCATCTTGCATCACGTTGGGAAGAAATCTACATATCTCCTGCAATTCCTCCTCGGCCTCGCTGTCTGACATCACCAAATCACGAAGATGCTGCCGAATCAAGGTCTGAAAGCGCCGCTTAACCGTCAGGATCATGTTGGAGGCCTTGGCCGTATCGGAAACGCCATGCTTTTGGCAGACCGACTCAAGTGACGGTGCATCGCAACCCTCCATGATGGGACGCAGGGTGCGATCGCGGAAGATCTGCCAATGGAGCCCCCTGTCGGCCTGTTCATAGGCCGCTTTCAGATCCGCTAAAACCTCCTCCAACAGCGCTGACACCCAGGCGTAGGTGAAGCTATCCTCGGGCGTGAGCGTGGTCACCGCCTGGGGCAGCTCAGACAACTCATCCATGCTCATTCCCACCAGTTTCGCCTTTGGAATATGCCGCTTTCCAGCCTGTTGGTGGTGAACATTGATCAGGTAATGGTTCAATGCCGTCAGGAGAAAGGATCGAAACCGCCCTTTCGTTCGATCGGCCTGGCCAAGCAGATTTCGACTCAGAACGACCTCGTAAAAGAAGCCTTGGGTAAGGTCTTTCGCCTCCTCGTTTGGGTGTCCTCGTCGACGCAGGTAACAGTAGACGGGTTTCCAGTACTTCTTGAGCAGTAACTCAATCAATGCGGCATTCTTATCGTCGTCGCTACCCTCTACATCCTCGATAAGAGACCAGTGGGTCGTCATAAATGCCTTTCCCACCCCGCCCATCATCGTGTCTTTGTCTTTATACATGATGATACCTAACGCCGAAAGCTAAATGGTCGATCGGATCCGAATCCCTCTTGACGCGACTGGTCGGACTGCTCCAAAGTGTACGTTCGACGGGGTAGCATAGTCAAGTGATTTACTCGGTCGCGGATTTAACCTGTCCATTACATGTGGTAACCGGAATCGTATGTCTTGAAGAAGAGGCAATCACATTCGTGAGGCCAGGAGCCCTGGCGAATCATGATGGAATTCGCGAGAGATGTAAGTTTTTTTATCCGC
>PIVW01000354.1 GCA_003353825.1 Chloroflexota bacterium | reverse complement strand
TGTTACACTTCGTACAATGATATGTGATAACATTCTGAATCATAATGGTACTCCGCTCGATTGCTTTTAACGCAGAATATCAATTGGAACATTTTCAGTCAATATGTAACCACTACCCTAGCAGGTTATGGCGCCTATCGTGCGGGGTGGATTTACCGTTCACCGCGCATAACCTGGACACTGCTCGGGGGTTATGCCCTTGCAAGTATTCTGACATTCCTGAACGTGTGGATGACCGCCCGGCTTATGTTCGCCAACCAGCACGACCTACTCCTGGCTACGGTGTTACTTGTATTCGCCGGAGGCATTGCCATGTCTTTAGGCTATTTCATGGCTGCGGCACTCAATGATGGCATCTCTGAATTGAACGCCGGGGCAAGAGCTGTCGCTGATGGGGATCTCGACGCCAGGGTACCGGTGCGTGGCAACAATGAGATGGCCGAATTAGCCCAGACCTTTAACGCCATGGCCAACCAACTACAAACAGCAGACCGCAAACAACGCCAGCTCGATACCATGCGTCGCAATCTCGTCGCCTGGACCGGGCACGACTTGCGCACCCCTCTGGCCTCGATTCAGGCAATGAGTGAGGTGGGTCGTGGTACGCGCTTTTTCTTTTTTCTGCCCGATAAATAGGAACCGCTGGCACGGTTCGTTGCGCCGCTCAACCGGCTTTCATTTCTTGCAGAAATCACCTAGAATGTTTGGCAGCTATCACTCACAGGAGAACGACTGATCGTGACACAAGATATCTACAGACTTCTCGAATCCAGCCCATTTCTCATCGGCGACGGCGCCATGGGGACCATGCTACAGGTGGCTGGTCTTAGCGGCGGCGCCGCACCCGAACTATGGAATGTCGAGCATCCAGATGTGATCCGCAATATCTATCAGGAATATGTTGATGCCGGTTCTCAAATCATCTCGACAAATACTTTTGGGGGTACGAGCTATCGCCTGAAACTGCATAATTTGCAAGATAAGATGGCAGAACTCAACCGGGCAGGCGCGTCCCTGGCGCGTGAAGTCGCCGGCGACGATGTGCTGGTAGCGGGGTCAATAGGCCCGACCGGAGAGCTGTTCGAACCGATGGGAACCCTTACTGCTGAGGACGCCCAAGCAGCCTTTGCCGAACAGACCATCGCCCTGTCTGAAGGTGGAGTTGATCTCTTTATCATCGAGACTATGAGCGATCTCAACGAGGTTGAGGCTGCGGTACGGGCTTGTCGTCAGGCTGGCGATCACCCGATTGCCGCAACTCTGACATTTGATACCAATTTCCACACGATGATGGGCGTCAAGCCTGCCGTGGCTGTGCAAAGACTTTCTGACTGGGGTGTTAGCATCGTAGGTGCAAATTGCGGCAATGGCCCAGATGAAATCAAGCGGGTGGTTGGCGAGATGGTTCCAGCCCGATCCAGCGGTGTTTATCTTATGGCCCAGAGCAATGCTGGCCTGCCACATTACCAAGGTGGGGAAGTTGTTTACGATGGAACCCCTGAAATTATGGCAGATTACGCCTTGGACATGGCATCGATGGGTGTCAACATCATAGGTGGATGCTGTGGAACGACGCCAACTCACATCCGGGCTATGAAAGAGGCATTGAGCAGTCGTCCCATCCCCGAGTACCAACCCGAAATAGCCATCGCCCCTCCTGCGGAGGGAGCTCCATCCCCAAGACAGCGGCCACGCATTCGTCGCGCTCGCCCGCGTTCCTAATCTCGTTGCATAAAGTTCTTTCGCAGGCACCTGCCACCTATACCCTGCGGGTTAATCGCGGTTTCAAAATCACAAAATCCCATCTTTGAATTCATCACTCAAAGGTGGGACTTTGTTTTGTGGAAGAAAAATCGACTTTATAGGTCGGTACTACTTGATTTCGACAGTAGCGCCTTCGGCTTCGAGCTTCTCTTTTGACTCTTCGGCAACTTCTTTACTCACAGCCTCAAGAATTGCGGAGGGGGCGTCTTCGACGACTGCTTTGGCTTCTTTGAGACCCAAATTGGTGAGGGCGCGAACGGCCTTGATCACCTGGATCTTCTTGGCGCCGTGATCTGTCAAGACGACATCGAATTCGGTCTGCTCTTCAACCTCTTCTTCAGCAGCGCCGGCGCCGGGAATCATGCCCGCCATTGCTATGGGCGCAGCAGCGCTCACGCCCCAACGGTCTTCCAGTAGTTTTTTCAATTCTGCTGCTTCAAGCAGGGTCAGGGCGCTAAGGTCTTCATAGATCTTTTCGAGATCTGCCATGGTATAGATACTCCTTTATGTCAGGTTAAATTAGATTTCTTGAAATGAGTGATGGGTGTCGGGACCATTGGTTTGTCAGGGGCCCGTACATAGGTGTCAAGCAGCTACTTCAGCCGCTTCTTCAATTTCGCCGCCTTCTTTATCGATGCGTGCCTGCAAAAGACCAACAAGATCGCGCTGTGGCCCTGAGATCAGGCTGACAATCGAGGTCATCGGGCCGGCAATGGCACCGACTAATTGCGCAAGCTGTACATCGCGAGAGGGGAGATCGGCGAGTGCGGCCGCACCGGTAGCATCCAGAATCGAGTCGCCTAGTACGCCGCCTTGTACCGTAAAACCTTCATTAACTTCTTTGGCGAAATCCTTTAGCACTTTCGCGCCAGTAGAGAGATCGTCGCCAAGAAACACGAATCCGACTGGTCCGTCCATCGCATCTTCTGGAATCGGACGGTTCGTTTCAGATAAGGCTCGCCGCATTAATGTCTTTTTGGCGATAATGTACCTGGCGTCATTTCGGCGCAACGTATGGCGCAACTTTTCCATCTGGCCGACTGTAAGCCCGGTGTACTGAGTTACGACAATTGCCTGGCTATTCTCGATCCTTTCCTTGTAAGAATCGATCAATGCGCTTTTCTGACTTCTTGTGATTGGCAAGTGTTATACCTCCTTTATTAGGATTATATATTGATTGCAGCATCGTTTTTTAACGACAAAAAAACCTTCGCGACAGCCGACGCGAAGGTTTTAAGATTATCCAAGAAACGACACGGGTCGTTCAGGTAAATCAGCCTTGCCTCGGCAGGGAATTAAGTTTGCTTTAGCTCTTAAAGCAGACACCTGCTGTCTTCGACGCTGACAATATTCTATTTGAAAGTGAGTGCAAATGCACTCAGAGCTTGTGGGTGCACTTACTTATAGAAGTGCTCGCAGGGCAGATAATTCACTGACATCGATACGGGCAGAGGGCCCCATTGTCATCGTAAGAAAGGCTTTGCGGATAAACGAACCTTTGCTCGATGAAGGACGATTGCGAAAAATCGAATCGACCACTGCAGCCAGGTTTTCGACAAGCGCATCTACCTCGAAACTGCGTTTGCCAAATGAAATATGGATATTGGATGTCTTATCAACACGGTATTCCACACGACCTTTACGCGCCTCTTCAATGACACGACCTAGTTCTGCCGGTTGCACGATCGTACCAGCTTTGGGACTGGGCATCATGCCACGAGGGCCCAAAACACGTCCAAGGCGTCCGACCTTGCCCATGGCTTGGGGAATGGCAACAGCCATCTCAAAATCGACCCATCCACCCTGGACCTTGGCAACCATATCGTCAAGGCCAACGTAATCGGCGCCGGCTTCTTCGGCCATCGTGGCAGCTTCGCCATCTGCAAAAACCAAAATGCGTATTTCTTTGCCTGTGCCACGAGGCATAACTACCACGCCACGTACCATTTGATCGGCATGGCGGGGGTCAATGCCCATACGTAGGTGCAGTTCGAGGGTCTCGTCAAAACGGGCGGTGGGGTTGGCTTTGAAAAACTCAATGGCCTCCCGAGGCTCATAATAACGGGTCTTGTCTATCTGAGCTGATACAACGTTAAAATTCTTACCGTGTTTTGGCATAATAAAAAACTCCTGTGGTCATAACGGGTTCGATACGCCCTGCCACGAATATGAAAGACGCACCAATGACGGCGCGACTGAGACTAACCTTCGACGACCTCGAGTCCCATACTACGGGCACTACCTTCGATCTGACGCATCGCGCCTTCGATATCGACGGCATTGAGATCCTTCATTTTTGTCTCGGCGATTTCTCGTACCTGAGACTGTTTGACGCTGCCAACCTTTGTCGCCAGAGAGTTGTCTGAACCACTCTGAACACCTGCCGCTTTCTTTAAAAGGTCTGAGGCAGGGGGGGTTTTGATAATAAATGTAAACGAACCATCAGAGAAGACGGTTATCTCGGCGGGGATGATGTTCCCCGTCTGGGTTGAGGTACGAGCGTTGTACTCTTTGCAGAATCCCACAATGTTGATACCGTGCTGGCCCAGAGCAGGGCCAACTGGAGGCGCAGGTGTGGCTTTGCCGGCAGGAAGCTGCAGGGTGATGATTGCTTTGATTTTCTTTGCCATAATTGCTCCGCTAAAACTTAAAATTCAGGCCCTTTGTCAAGACCTTTCTAATTGCAAAAAATCGACTTCGACCGGTGTTTCGCGGCCAAAGATAGATATCATAACACGGGCTTTGCCGCGATAGAGATCGATGTCATCGACAACGCCATGGAATTCGGCAAAGGCACCTTCGGTGACTCGGACACGTTCACCGACTTTGAAATCAACCTTGATAGTGGGTTCGTCAGCCTCGATGCGACTCATGATACGGTCTACTTCATCAGGGCTAAGAGGGGTCGGGCGGTTGCCGATACCAACGAAACCGGTGACACCAGGCGTGTTACGTACAACATACCAGCTTTCATCATACAGAACCATCTGAATCAGGATATAACCTGGGAAGACGCGTCGCTCGACGACACGACGTTCGCCGTCCTTTAGTTCGATCTGTTCCTCAGTTGGTACGATGACATTGAAAATCCTGTCTGACATACCCATCGAATCGATTCGATGTTCCAAGTTTTTCTTGACCTTGGTTTCCATGCCTGAATAGGAATGCACGACATACCATGCGCGACCATCATCAACCTCAGGAGGCTCTTCCTCGTCAGCTATCTCTTCATCAGCCGTTGTTTCTTCTGGAGGTGGTTGAGAGTCTGCTTGCAACGCGGCTTCATCTGAAGTGTTCTCTTCTGTTGTGACCTCAAACTCATCAGGAGAGTCTTCGGTTACGTCTGCAGATTCCTTTGTTTCTGGCTCTTCGACGTCTGAAAATTCGTTAATCGTATCAGTCACAGGTTAATCCTGATTTACGTTGGCAAGATGACGGGGTCGGGTCGACTGTTTGGTGCCTTATGCTCCGTCCGAAAGTTCTTGGAAAATTCCTTAGCTGTAGAACAACAGGTTCATAAGCTGTGAGCCAACAAGATCGGCCAAGCCTAAGATAACTGCCATGATCACTGTCACAGCCAATACAATTCCGCTTAGGCGAATCCATTCTTCTCGAGTCGGCCAAGTGACTTTGGCAACTTCGGCGCGGGTTTCGCGCAAATAGCGTACGATGGGGTTGGGGCCGGCTTTTGTTGCGGCTTCGCTCTTTGATTTGGCCATGGATAGTACACTCCTGGCTTGGGTGCTGGGGGATGTCACTCACAACATGGTGAAAAAATGGTTACAGCATCACAGTGTGGGTGGAATACCCCTTTACGGTTCAAGACACCGCCTTTTCAGGGAGCGGTGTCTTACACGAGAGGCAGGCGAGGCAGGAATTGAACCCGCAACCTGCGGTTTTGGAGACCGCCGCTCTGCCAATTGAGCTACTCGCCTTCGTGTGTCAGGACTTATCGTCCCGACATTATAGAATACCTTATTTGGTCTCTCGGTGCAAGCGATGCGTACGACAACGCGGGCAGTATTTATTGAGTTCCAAACGTCCGGTCGTTGTGCGTCTGTTCTTGCTGGTGAGATAGCTGCGCTCTTTGCACTCTGTGCAAGCTAGTGTAACGAGCACACGATTTCCTTTCTTTGCCACGGGAAAAACTCTCTTGAAACTTAACTAGGAAAGTAGGAGCAGGCTGATGTGCCTGCTCCCCTGGTCATTGCAATTAGGGTTGAGGGCGAAACGGTGAAATCATTCGATAACTTTGGTGATGACGCCGGCGCCGACGGTACGGCCACCCTCACGGATAGCAAACCGTTCGCCAATTTCCATCGCCACGGGCACGATTAATTCGGTCTCGACGAATATGTTGTCGCCTGGCATCACCATCTCAACACCTTCCGGCAACTCCACCGAGCCTGTCACATCCATGGTTTGGATATAGAATTGCGGCCTGTAACCCTTGAAGAAGGGAGTGTGACGTCCACCCTCATCCTTCCTCAGTACGTATAC
>PIVW01000937.1 GCA_003353825.1 Chloroflexota bacterium | reverse complement strand
ACGCGAGGGACGGCCCGGCCTATGGGGAAGTGGACACAAAATTTGATTGGCCCAGTGAGCATGTATTTAGATACGGGGAGAAAGACATTGAGTTCACAACCCTCTCTATAGCTGAGATGTCCCACGGCTTCATGGCGTCTATAGCAACAGCCCCCAGCCCTATTCAACCACTAGTGGCAAGCTTCTACGAAAGATTAATGCAGGATGCATCTATGCATGACTGGGGGATATGCAGAAATTTCGCCTCCATTGTATTAACTCAAATCAAACAAGGTCGTTACACATGGGACGACATCACCCGCATAGACCAGTGTAGAGCCGTACACCTCTACGGCGCCTCAGCCGCGGGGGTAGCTAACAAAACCAACAATCGTCACTCATACAACTCTCAAAATCAGAATAATACCTCCCGGGGATCAACTAGACCGCTACTGTGTCACAAATTCAACGAGGGCTCCTGTACATTCAACACCTCTCATCGCGTGGGCGGGAGGTATTACCAACACTCCTGCACCTTTTGCTTTGGCCGCACATCACGCCTCCTGCCTCATGCTGAGTGTACCTGCGAGAATAAGACCCGCCAACAGCCAAAAAACTCAGCCCAGGGTCCCGGCATACTACCAGCCCAATAAGGCCAGCACGGGTCCCTTGTAAACAGGCTTTTAACACTGGAACGTCCCACGACATACGACCAAACCCGCATATCAACTCACTCACTAGACGCAAGCGCCCCCTAACGATTCACGCGGATATCAGTCAGCGGCATCAGATGGCTGCCCCCATCAGGCAACCTCCCAACATGGATGCACACCGACTACCCGGCAACAGTGTCTTACCGACTAACTCGGGGGGGCCACTCGCCCAAGCCAGAGACAGCGGTTCACGCCAGGATCCCGTAGCGTTATTGGGCAACAAGCCTTCAGTCACAAACACCAACTCACTCTGGGCAAAGAGGACGTACATAAGCCAACTCGGTCTTGCCGACAGCCTGCCCATATCCATGGTCAAGGATGAAGCCGGCCTCTTGAAAATTTACGACACAGTCGCTACCTCTCGGGTCCCCAATTATAGGGGAGCCCAGATCCGCCTGCCCAGCGGCATGAATATCACAGCGTGGAGAGAAGAGCTGCAATTTTATCATGATCGACAGATCACAGACTTTCTAGCCTACGGATGGCCCCTCTCCTTTCAGGGTACGAGAGTCCCAGTATCTCACACAGCAAACCACTCTTCAGCACGCCAATACCCAGACCATGTCTCGGCATATATTTCCAAAGAAGTAGCGGAGGGAGCACTAGCGGGCCCTTTCACCAAAAGACCCTTCGCTCCCGCTTTCACAGTCAGCCCCCTCATGACCAGGCCTAAGAAACAATCCACCAAAAGAAGAGTCATCGTCGATTTGTCCTGGCCCCACGGGGCCAGTGTCAATGATGGAGTCACTCCTCAAACTTACCTGGGCGAGAGGTTCAATTTAGTGTTACCAACGGCAGACCGCATCGCAGATCAGCTCCGGCGTCATGGCAAGGGCGCCTATATGTTCAGTCATG
>PIVW01000017.1 GCA_003353825.1 Chloroflexota bacterium | reverse complement strand
GGGCGACATCAATTGCCGTTCGTTAGTAACTGTGCCGGAATCTAGCGTGTCCCGTATACTGTAGTGCATATCAGAAACATACTACATGTAGTGGATTCTAATGTGCCATTGTCGTACTAAGGCTTTATGCTATAAACCGACCGGCGCCGTATCTGCGACGCTGGTTTCTTTTTGCGTCTCCCCCGCTATGAAGTCACCCACGAAGCTACGCTCACAAATACAATATCATGAAAAACATCCTTGTAGTATCGCTAGTCCCCCTTCTGCTTGTGATCGGCGCCGTTGTTCTGGCACAACCATCCGTGGTGAGGTCACCCGATAGTCCACAAGTACTTGACGCTGCACCGGGACTCTGGGAGACAGTATGGCGGGGAACCGGCGTGTTGTCTGATCTCACCTGTCCCAGTTCTAGCACATGCTATGCCGTGGGGAGCGACGGCATGTTCTTGCGGTCAACTGACATGGGTACGACCTGGCATTACGAGTCTTTAACCAGCCAACATGATTTAAACGCGCTTGCTTTTGCCGATCTGGAGAGAGGGGTGGCGGTGGGGTCAAGCGGAAAGGTCGTGTACACAGAGGATGGTGGGATTTCCTGGTCTGAGGCCGGTACACCGGTCGCTCTTGATTTCAATGCTGTGGCGATGCTGGCGGGAGGGCAAGCGTGGCTTGCCGGCAATGGTGGCGTTATCCTGCACAGTACCAATGGGGGAGAGAGCTGGGTCCAGCAGGAAAGTGGCAGCTCTTTCGCATTGAACGGTATACAGTTCCTCGATGCCGACAACGGATTAGCGGTTGGGGCCAAGGGCACAGTACTGGCTACCGGCAATGGCGGCGACACCTGGAGTCCTGTAGCGACAGGTTACCCCAGTTGGGCGACGATCAACGCCTTGCATTTCGCTAATCCGCAACAGGGCTGGATAGCCGGTCAGGCAGGTCTGATGTACCGCACCGAGGATGGCGGTGAGACCTGGCAGCCGCTACTTAGCGGCCTCGAAGTCGATATTCTGGATCTGTATTTCGCTGATACTTTTGGCGTTTTAGGCGCAAGAAATGGCATACTTGCCGTGAGTGATGGCGGTGCTGTCTGGACAAAACGGACAGATACCGGTGCTAACAATCGTGATGTTCTTGCCGTTTATGCTCAGAGTTCGGATGATATCTGGGCTGGGGGCAGTGTCAAGTTTACGCCTGACAATGGCGAGCGGGCATGGTGGATCAACCATAGCAGCGATGGTGTGGTTTTTGAACGTAGCGCAGGTGATTTTGGCATACGGCCGCACTTACAAGATGTTTCCTACCCCGACCAAGATGTAGCCTATGTCGTAGGAGAACAATCGAGTGTAGGAAAGACGACGGACGGTGGGGATACATGGGCCTGGAGTGCGATTGACACGAGTACCAATGGCCATTTTTTCAGTGCTGCTTCCTGCCCCGACGCCCAGCATTGCTGGATTGGTGGGCGCTATGCATCACTCTACGCAACAGAGGATGGTGGAACAACCTGGAACAAACAACAACTGCCCGGATACGGCAGTACCATTTATGCAATTGAAATGATTGATGAAATCAATGGTCAGGTTGGCGGTAACCCCAACATGTTCAGAACCGATAGCGGTGGCCAGACCTGGATAGCTGCCACGACCGTCGATGGAGGTATCCCCAATGTCGATATCTCTATGATCGATAGTTATGCCGGCTTCACGGCTGGACGCCAAACCTGGTATCGATGGACGACCAGCGGCGGCCAGTTTTGGCGATACGGAACCGGAACCAGTACGATCGGCCCAGATATATATCTGGGAGTTCAAGTGCTGGATGATGACAAAAACGGTGATGTAGACCACGCCTGGTTGGCAGGATGCGTCGGACCACTTGTTGATGAGGCATGCAAACAACCACAAACAGGTGTGATTGCCCATACATCCGACAATGGCGCAACTTGGGAATACCAGCCTCTTCCTGAAGACACTCCACCACTGATTGATATTATTATGCATGATAGCAAACGTGGTTGGGTTGGAGGTGAACATGGGGCCTTACTGTACACTCAAAGTGGCGGCGCCTTGTGGGAGAGGGTCGAGAGCAGCCTGCCGGCTGGGAATACGCATATCACCGATCTGGACTTCGCCGATGACAGCCATGGCCTTGGATCAGCCTGGGGTGGCAACATCATCCGCTATGCAGGGCCGGGACGCAGCGTTGGCAGTTACGAACAGGGCGGAGGGATAACCATCGACGGCTCGCCCCACGACTGGTATCAGGGGGGGGACGCTCTCTTGAACGCGGAAACCGCCAGCCATGTCGCCGGTGAGTTGCCCTTCCCCACTGCGGCAGATAGCAGTGCCAAGATCTACAGCCGTTGGATTTTCCCCACGCTCTATCTCATGGCCGAGATCAGCGATGATGTAGTTGTGTCCGAAGGTGAGGACATCTTCAGCATCGCCGTGGATGGTTTGCATGATCGGCAATGGCAGGGTGATGATGATCACGTGCTGGCGATTCGGGCGGACGGCACCTACACCAATACCTTGCATCCCGACCAGGCCGATGATTTCTCGGTCGGTGTGGAGCGCTCGGCCGCTGGATGGGTGGTCGAAGTGGCGATTCCGGCGAATAGTTTGCACCGGCTCGATTTCTTCCCCGGCGATACCATCGGCTTCAACCTCGCCCTGGCCGATGATGACGGCGGCGGATGGGAACACACCCTCTTCTTCGCCGGCCGCAGTTTGGATACGAAGCCGGCTACCTTCGCCCAGGTAGTTGTTATCGGGGACACGCTGAATTATCAAAATGGTCTGGGTCTGTATGACGGTGTGCAAGATACATACCTGGAAGGCTGGTGGGACCAAACTGGGAACACAGCTCATGGCAGAGAGAATGACCTGCGGCTGATCCGCAGCAGCGATCGCATTTTCAGTGACATGGTATTGCGATTTGATATGACACAACTTCCAGAACAAGCACATACCCTGGGAGCGACGCTTGATCTGTACGTGGATAGTAGTGTTGTCACTGCTTCTCCATTGCAGATAAGCGCATACAGGTTACTCAGGCCCTGGGATGAACAAGCGGCAACCTGGCAGATCGCCGATGTCGATACACCCTGGGGTTCGCCAGGCGCACTGCAAGCGGATGTCGATTATGATCCCACACCCTTGGACACACAATCTCTTGTACATGCTGTTACCGCTGAGAAGTTGACATGGGATGTGACGGAAGCGGCACAGATGTGGGCTTCCGATCCAGGCAGTAACTATGGCATCTTACTGTTTGCCAACGCCGGCGCCAAACAATTATACGCTCGCAGCAGCCAGCATAGCTCTCAACCAGATCGACCCAAGCTATCCCTGCGATTTGCCCTGGAACCTAGGCCTGCAACCCCGACCCCCACGCTAACGCCGACACCCACACTGACGCCGACCCCTACGTTAGAACCGACCTCCACACCCAGCCCGACTCCAACTCAGACTCCCACCCCTACTGTTACGCCCACATCCGCTTTCGCTCAAGTAGGTGGTACAGTTTATGACGATCTCAATGGAAATGGCATATATGACGAAGGCGAGCCCACACTGGCAGGGGCGGTGCTCTATCTCAGCGCTGAAGGCGTTGACGAGCAAAATACAACCGGCAACGATGGTAGTTATGCGTTCTCAGACCTGGCGGCTGGTACCTATCAACTCAACGAAACCGCCCCTCCAGGGTATGGGCCGGGTGTGCCGTCTAGCCCACTCACCCTTGTTCTGGCGGCGGGCAACGACATGGTGATGGATTTCGGCCATCGAGCTTTGCCGACTGCCACACCGACGCCGGTAACATTGCAGCATTATTTACCGGTCATTACACAGTAGGGCCATGGTCATCGTTTCGGCCACTAGGAGGCTGTCGGAGAAGTCGCTCTCAAGGCTTTTAGCTCACGGATCAAGGCGGATTCACACGGATTTTCTCAGTGAAACCTGGGGATTATCCCTGAAAAACTTTGTCCTGCTTACTTTTCTGACAAGCTGCTAGTGGAGTTACTAATGGCCGAAACGATGATCAACGCCTCTTTTCCTTTCCTGTTGTTGATGATAAACTGCAATTGATAAGATTGATGCCGAGTTTGCCATCAACAGCTTGCAAAAAAGTTGCAATTGAAGAAACGACGCTGGCTTTTTAGGCGGTTATAGCGATGATAAGGCAAATGAGTCTCATATCAAAAGAGGAGTCTGAGTAAGCGATGTCAAACGAAAAACAAATCAAGCGTCTTTTGAAAAAAGCAAGTCGTTTGAAGCAGCGGGATGAGTATTGGGAGGGCACGTGCCGGTTGGCCCGAGCCTGGATCACCCCGCGTAAGCAAGCGCCATATCGCCCCTACATGACCTTAATGGTTAGCCAGCAAGATAAAGTCTTGCACGGTAAGGTTTTGGAGGAAGCGCCCTCATCCGATCAGATGTTTGAGGAACTATTACAGGCTATGTGCCGGCCAACCTGGGGGGCCGGTGGGGCGCGTCGCCCAAAAGTGATTTACCTGGACAACCCGGATTATGTCACGAACCTGGCTCCCCAGCTGGCCTCTGTGGAGGTACGCTGCGAATATCGGCGTTCACTACCGATCATCAAGGGTGCGTTATATTCGATGGAAATGCATATGAATCGAGGAGAAGAGGCTATTCCCGGTGTGACAACCGTTCCTTCAGTGACCCTGCCCTTGATGGGACATCTTTACGAATTGGCGGCTGATTTCTACCAGGCTGCACCCTGGCGATGGTTAAATGATAACCATCCTCTGGAAATTCGGTATCCGCCTGACACCAGTCCTCGTTATGTGGTGGTGATGGGCAGCGGCGGTGAGGTTTTTGGCCTGGCCGTGTATGATACGCTGGCTGACTTGCAGTTGATGTACCGGTCTGATCTTTCACATCAACAGACAACCAGAATGGCCAGTTGGTTGGTTCTCTTTTTTGAGGAAGCGATAGCCATGAGTTTTGACGATTTAGATGCTCTGGCTAAGTATGACTGGCCGGTGGCGGCAGAGGATGCGTATCCGGTTTTTGGGCGAACAGCCCCTGCCAATGAGATCGTTCAGCCCACCAAAGCCGATGTATTCTGGTTCGAAGGGGCCTTGGCCAGCATCCTGGCCTTCTTAAGCCGGCACAAACGGGTGACGGTGGTAAAACCTGTTGAAGTCACCTTGCCTGTCACCACCATCGGCGGCCAGGCGCAAGTCTACCTACGCTTGCCAGCGTTTGAGCGATAAATGATTTTCCTAACGTGAAAAACCCAACGCTAGAGCAGTATTGCTAAAAAGCGCTAAAGCGCTTACTACGAACTGTCATCCCAGTTTCAGTCTATGAACCGGGCGCTAATGTTCGGGGTATTGCTCTTCTATGTTCGTGGGTTTAGCCCATCTCGATTTGATCGCGGAACCAGGTGATGGTGCGCGCTAACCCATCTTTTAGCTCAATCGTCGGTTCCCAGTCCAAACTTTGCCGCGCTATGCTGATATCGGGTTGTCGTACTTTAGGATCGTCTATGGGCAGCGGGTTGAAGAGGATGCCGGCTTGATTTCCGGTCAGGCGGTTGACCACTTCTGCCAGTTCCAGCATGGTTGTTTCGGTGGTGTTTCCGATATTGATAGGACCTGGTTCATCCGCCATAAGCAAACGCTGGAAGCCCTCGACTTCGTCATCGACATAACAAAACGATCGTGTCTGCGATCCATCACCATAAACCGTGAGGGGTTCAGCCCGTAACGCCTGGCCGACAAAGTTAGGGATCACGCGCCCATCGTCCAGGCGCATACGGGGGCCATACGTGTTGAAAATGCGGACGATGCGTGTATCTAGTTGATGTGCCCGGCGGTATGCCATGGTGATCGCTTCGGCAAAACGTTTCGATTCATCGTAGACGCCGCGAATGCCAATGGGGTTGACATTGCCCCAGTAGCTCTCTGGCTGTGGGTGTACCAGGGGATCGCCATAAACCTCAGAAGTCGAAGCCAATAGGAAACGCGCTTGTTTTGTCAGTGCCAGACCCAAGGCATTGTGTGTGCCCAATGAATTCACCTTGAGAATAGGAATAGGGATGGCAGGAAAGTCTTTGGGACTGGCAGGGGAGGCGAAATGCAAGACGGCATCGATGGCGTATGGGATATGGATGTGGGTTGTTACATCATGTTTGATGAACTGAAATCGGGGGTTGCCATAATGCTGGCTGATGTTTTCGAGACGTCCTGTAATCAGGTTATCCAATACCGTCACTTCATGTCCTTCAGACAGGAAACGATCAGTGAGATGAGATCCGAGAAAGCCGGCGCCGCCGGTGATGAGAATGCGCATGGTATCCAAAATGTGAGTGTTATCTAGTTAGTTGGGTCGTGAGTTCTGCGTATTGCGTGTTACGTGTTGGTTTGGCCTCTTCGGCATGCTTGAGGTCTTGGCAGTAAGTTTTAATCCTGCAAAATTATTCTAGTCTTTCTTCGACGCCTGATCTGTCCATAACCGTTGGCTGATGGCGACGACCAGATAGGTGAGAATGGCCAGATCGACCAGGAAAAGGGAGTTATCGATCAGGCCGTGTAGCAATCCCGCGGCCAGGCCCACCCATAAGCCCAGGTAGTAACGATGGTGCTGTGGCGAGAGTGAGCGAGTGGACGCAGGGGCAGGGGAGCGAAAAGGGGATGGGACAGCGAATCGGCGCTGCGCAGGGAGGAGTAGGCGAAGTCCCCGGTAGAGTGTGCCTACCAAGAGCCAGATCCCGGCCAAAAATCCCACGATGCCGACGCGCGTGAGCAGGTCAAGAAAGACATTGTGCGGGTGGCTCAACTGCAATTCTTCCCAGGCGACGGGAAGTGCATAGGTGCTGCGGTAGGCGTAGAGGAAATTGTCTGGACCTACGCCCAGCCAGGGATGATCTACAAACATACGCCAGGCGCTCTGCCACAGCTGCAGGCGCAGAAATGTCGTGCCCGTACTGGTATTGAGCAGATCAGTGAATCGGGGCGCGCCCAAGAAGGGTATCAGAGCGATAGCTCCCAAAATGAAGAGGATAAGCGCCAGTCGTCGTAGTCTCGCTTCGAGCAGGGCCAGCAGTAACAGGGTGGCGGGGATGCTGATCAACAACAGGCCCTTAGAAAAAGTGAGAAAGGCTGCGGCTGCAATGGGGATGAGCGCCGCCAAATAAAGCCAGCGTCTGGGGCTATGCCCCAATGCAGTGACGGCAATGAGAACCGGTAGTACACGGCCGAGATAGAGTGCCAGATTATTGGCTGAGCCGAACAGCGCATAAACGCGGGGCACACCTTGTACAAAATAGGCTTCGCCCCCGAAGAATTGGCCCAGGCCGATCAGACTGATCATAAGCGCGCCTAAGACAAAGGCATCGCATAGCGCTTTTAGATCAAGGGATTGTCTGAGTGTGGTGCGGGTGAGTAGCCAGTAAAAGAGGAAAGGCGTTAAGAATACTGTTCGGAAATCATACAGGGCATAGCCGAAACGCTCAGCGCCAACTGTGGCAATCAGGCCAGTCAGTAACAAGAGCAATGCAGGGTAATCGAGGTTGTTTAGTGAAAACGACGAGCCATCATGGCGGCCGGGCGTTTGAGCATCGCTACTTGTGTGTTCGGTTCCAATGCGTTTCGTCAGCCAGGACAGCGCCTCTCGGCCCAGCCACAAGATAAATCCCAACCAGATCATCAACTCATGGGTCGATATGCCGATAGTACCCAGGGTTTTTGGGCGCAAATAAAAGGGTAGGAGCAGCAGAACGAGGGCCGGGATAAGGTCCAGACGGAGGGCGAGGATCAAGCTCAGGGCTCCAAGAAGGATTAAACTCATCCAAATCGAGGGCAAAAAATAGAAGGCGAGTGTTAGTAATAGCAATAACCCCAAAGTCCAATTGCCCAATTGTGTTTGCAGCAGATCGGTGCCAGAGGCCCAGGCTGCATCCAATCCTTGCACGAGATCGCTTCCTGCCGGTGTGCGCAGAGCCCTGATCCAGAGGTATGCAACCACGAGAATCGCCACCAGCAGCAGGGCAGTGATCGGAGCGGTAGGCCAAGCGTTGGGCCAGGAGCGGTGGTCAACCACAATTCGACGTAACGGCCACTGTCCCCATCCGCCTGAACTCACAAGGCGTAAAATATGTTCACCCGGCCCGAGATTTGTGGCCAGGCTGATTGTCTCTATACCATTGTCTGGATCGTGCAAAATGATATAGGTATTGCCATCCCCATCCTTTGGTAACAGAGGGGCGGGCTCACCATCGATCCAGGCGTAGAGAGTCGCCCAGTAACTTCCCCGTTGGATATCTAGAGCAATGCTGTTTCCAACAAATGGAATGATTAGCTCGGCGCCGCTCTGGTTGGGATCGGCCGCAGCGGTACTGGCCCGCCATCCCTCGGCAAGAATCGCTGGGCCCTGTAAAGAATGGCTGCCAGTGCTCAGCGCCAGGGTTGGCTCCACCAGATCCGTTAATATCTCTCCGGTCAGGGTGCGATCGCCACCAGGCACTCTTTGTACAAAGCCCAGGCGCAGTGGGTCTTCACCTGGGTTGAGGCTGTATGTGACCCAGGCCATCGGCCCAGCCCATGGCCACTGTTCAAATGCAAGGCGATAACCAGTTGGCAGATAGTTACTGAGCTGCGAGACATCGATACCACGCCAGGGCGATTGCTCGATGGTCTGAGTTGGCAGGGGTGTCCACCAGCCCCAGGCCGTGATCCACACCGCAGTCTGTCCGTCGCCATGGCCCTGCATGATCTCATAGATCAGCTCTGGGCGGCGGAAATTGAGCTGGTCGGGGGCAGGATCAGCTGTGGGAGCTTGATCGAAGCCATAGGCCTGTGCGGCAACGATATCAAAGAACTCGGCCGCACCCAGGCTATAGAGTTGGTGCAGATAGGTGAGATCTGAAAGATTGGCGCCGTCATTTGCGGTGGTGGGCGCCAGAGCAGCCAACATGATAGGAGCATCAGGATCAGCCGAGTGCACGCTGTTGGCAGCTTCGCGCAGGAGGTGGAAATAGCCACGTGGGTCGGCCCAACGAGCACCCCAATGTGGGGCGATGTTCGGTTCATCCCAGATCTGGTAGGCGGCGATATCTCCGCGGTAGCGTTGGGCGGCGGTTGCTGCAAATTGACCGAAATCACGCACATCGTGAGGGGGCGCCAGGGGATTGGCTGTATCTTCGGCCACGCCCGCCTGGGTGGGCGCAACTGCCCAAGCCGGGGCACCGTCGAGCACTAGCACGACCTCAAGGTTTTGTTCTCGAGCTGTGGCGATGGCCCGATCTACCTTGTCCCAACGCCAGAGGTCCGGCTCGGGCTGGATCTCGTCCCAAGGTAGCCGCAGGCGCACGACCTGCATGCCGTCTTGCGCCATCTGTTGCAGCCGCAGCACCAGGGTGGGAGCTGTCAGACCGGCCAGGTTGAGATTGGCCATGCGTTGGCCATGCCCTACGGTTGGGGCAACCGGTAATGGCGGCGGCGTTTGGCGCCCGCCCACAAACCAATTGAACGGCAAAGCCAGCACCAGCACCAGCAGTAGAATGCTAAAGAGTACGAGACGACGCATGAAAGTTGAGGTCTTGATTATCTGAGAGAGGTACAGCCTTGCAGGCGCCAGTTCGGGGCGGCATATGTAAGGCGGCAGTTTAACGTAAGCGCTTAACGAACTGGTCACGGCGATGAATCACCTATTACAAGCCGGGCAACTGCATTCGCCGCGATATACTTCTTTGAATCAGCAATCGAATCGTAGCACAAGGCGGGCCTGTCAACCAAGGCCGATGTGTGGAGTGTGGGGCAAGTTTTGAGATGCAATCCAATGAAGCGCATTTATAGGCAAAACAGGCAGTTTTTAGAATAGCTGACAAATAGTTAATAATGAATTGTGAACAACTAATTGTTAATGATAGTTGAATGGATCTCGCGTCTGGTTCAAGATAATCGTCTCAAGTGGACTGCTACCAGCAGATCGCCTGTCTCACCTGGAGGGTGAATGCGAGCAGCTCTGTCGAATCATTGGCGCTAGTATCCAGACCGCGTAGACCGATACACCAGGCCACCGGAAAACCAGACCGACTCCGGCAGGCGACGTTTGTCCCCGGTCTACTGGTTTCCCAGTTTACAGATTTTCCGGTCTAGCGGTCTCCCAGATTACAAAAAGTTAAGACAGCTATTCACAACCGAGGTCAAGATCTTGCGAAAGAGAGGCAGCGCATATAGAATTAAGGGCTGTTGTTCGAAGACCCCTTTTTCAGGTAGGTGATATCTAATGACGACCAATGGTCAACCCGCAAATGGATCAAAAGCTCTAGATGGTCTCGGCGATCAAGTATCGCTGTATGATCATGTAGAAGCCAAATCAGTGACGATTGAGCAAGGCGGCGCACAGTCGGTTGAGGCCGAGAATGTCTCCGTGTCTCAAGGCGGCATTCAAACCCTTACAGCCAAACATGTAGAGATCCACCAGGGCGGCGCTGGCCAGGTGACTGCCGAGGATTTTGAACTGCAAGGGGGCGGTGTCGGTATGGTCAATGCCGAAAACGCTGTTCTCACTCAGGCACAGGTCGGTGTCGTTGTTGCTCAGCAGGTTCAGAGCGAGCAAACCCGCACCGTCTTTCTGATTGCCAATCAAGTCCATGGCCAGGTTCAAACACTTGTGGATACACGGGCTGCGGCCGTATTGGGTGCAGCGTTTGGTGTAGCCGTGGGCCTTGTTATTGTATTTTTCTCTCGTAGCGGCGACGCCGAGAGTGAGGACTGAGGATTTACTAACTGGCGGAACTCTTCTGTTATTTGAGGAAGCAGTTCCAGATGTTTCTCAGACCTAAAGTTAACTCTAATCAATTCGTACTAACGTTTCAAATCAGTTTAGGGAGTTTTTTCAATGGATATTATTTTGAATGTTGAGTCCAGGTCGATGACCGGCAGTCGAGTTCGCCAAGTGCGAGAATCCGGCTTCGTGCCTGGTATTGTCTATGGTCAGGGAGAGGATGCACAACCCCTGAAGTTCAAGGAGCTCGAGCTCACCAAGATAATACAAGCTGGCGCTGGCAGTCAGCTTATCGAGCTTCAAGGTTTGGATGAAGGGTCGGTGTTTGCGCTCATGCGTGAACTACAACGCCATCCCGTCCGCCGTTCTGTCACACATGTAGATTTCTACCGCGTGCAGATGGACCAGGTTGTCCGCACCGAAGTGCCACTGTTGCTTATCGGTGACTCTGAAGCAATACGAGGTGGCGCTATCCTTATCCATCCTGTGGACCGTATCGAGGTCGAGTGTCTGCCCCGTGCCATTCCCGATCATTTTGTTGTCGATCTTGACCTGTTGGTGGGCATCGATGATTCGATCAAGGTCTCGGACCTGGCTGAGGTCGAAGATGTTATCATCTTGAATAGTCCAGATGATGTCGTCGCCTCTCTCACGCTACCTCGCATCCTTGTTGAGGAAGAGGAAGAGGAAGAGGTTGAAGAACTTGAGGAAGGTGTCGAGCCCGAGGTCATCTCAAAAGGCCGAGAAGAAGAGGAAGAAGTGTAGTTTTTCCTGCGACTTACGAAGACAAAAGGGCCGAGTCATCCGACTCGGCCCTTTTTGGGTGGTACTTGTTCAGCGACATCAGTGTCGTGCCGCGATTATGGGCTATAGAGCGGCAGGTTAGGGAAGTGGGCTTCTGCCCATTGCATGGGATCGACGGCAACACCATTGACACGGATTTCCCAGTGCAAGTGAGCGCCGGTCGAGAGACCGGTGCTGCCCACCAGGCCGACAATATCGCCCAGCTCTACATGCTGGCCTGGTTCCGCCAGGATTTCGGAAAGATGCCAGAAGTTGGAGAAAACGCCTCTTCCGTGATCGATGATGACGGCGCCACCACGCACTTCCAGCGGTTCGGCCAGGGCGATGACCCCTGGCGCTGGCGCCTTGATGGGGGTGCCTTCGGGTGCGCTCCAATCAGTGCCGGCATGGTAGGACGTTACCGGTCCATCATTGTAACTGCGCCGTGTGCCGAATGGGGATGTGCGCCTGTGTTCTTCGTCGGTGGGGAACTGGAATGAGCCTCGCCAAAGCTTGGCGGGGTCGAACTCTTGCCAGGTCTCGGTAAGCTGTTTCAATTCTGCGCGAGTTTTTTGGGGTTCGAGCAACTCGCCCTTTCCCGGAGGGAGCACAATGTGCTGGGTTTCGTAGTTCCCTCTCGTGATATCGAACGTGCGTGAAATCTGTTCTTTATCAGCCGTGATGATCAATTTACGCGGAGCGACCTTCGCCAATGCCCAGGTCGGAATTAGCGCTTCGTACCGATAACCCTCGCGCGTTTTGTCCCGATAGAGGACGCTCAAATCGAAGTTGCCATAGCGAGCGGTTGGCGTAATCGCTTCGGTTAGCGTGACGCGCACCACACCTGTTTGTCCCTGGATGATCTCGGGTGTGTAAGCGATCTCAAAGAAGGGTTCGGGCAGGTTTGGGGGTGGCGGTTCTAACGGTGAGTATTCTGACTCCATAAGCTGGAGTTTTCGCATGGTCAAGCCATGGCGCTGCAGTAAAACTTCAAGCGGAGTATTGAGGCGGGCGCCGGTACTTGCCGCCGGGTCTTCCGAGGTGTTGGCGTCAGGTGTGTTTGTTTGGGTTTGATCTTGCTGGCCGCTGCTAGGGATAACGAGGCGTTGCCCTTCAGATAAAAAGTTGGCATCTTGCAGTTGATTGGCGGCTATCAGGGCTTCGACGGAAATACCAAACTGTTGGCTGATGTCCCACAATGTGTCACCGCTTTGCACGACATGGCTGTTGGGCGGATCGTCGGCGTGGGCGGTGATCGCGCCCAACGATGCCCAGAGGCTGAGGATTACCAGCATGCACATCATAGCGAGGCGCAATCGTTGTCTTTGTGATTTTTGTGCAGGGTAGAGGTTCATAATGAGTCTGTGTCAACTGAATGGTTTGGCAAACTTTACTGTGTCAACAGGATGTCGTGCGGTCCTAGAAAATCGTGTTGCGTGTTGTTTGTGCTGACGAACCGCGCCTTTCTAGTAGGAGCCACGCAAATTCTGGAAGAGCCACTTTGCTTTGTGATCTTAGCAGACATTGCGGCGTAGGAAAAGACGCGCAAGTGCTCTTATCCACTGCCCAACAACGTAACACAAGCGACAGTCAAATCGTACCCGAGGCTGTAGGGTCGTTGAAGGCGCAGAACTCAGCAACGGCTCAGATACAAGGTACCCATGCAGAAACGCTTACTTCCGGCAGAAACCCACATTGGCGCAGTTCACATAACCATCTCCGATCTGGATCGGAGTCTGGCTTTTTATGAGGAACTGCTTGGTCTTCAGGCACATACGGGCGATAATGGATCGCTTGCCCTATCAGCGCAGGAGGGTCGAACCCTGTTGGTGCTTCACGAATCGCAACACGCTCTCGTGAAACCTCCTCGTAGTACTGGCCTCTATCATTTCGCCATCCTCCTGCCTACGCGCTCCGACTTGGCCTGGACTTTGGCGCGCCTCCTGGCGTTCGACTACCCGTTGCAGGGGGCTTCAGATCATGGGGTGAGTGAAGCGGTCTATTTGGCGGATCCCGATGGCAATGGCATCGAGATCTATGCCGACCGGCCACGCGCCAGGTGCTACGGGGCGGATGGGCGTTTACATAATGGGCACAGACCCTCTGGACTTCGACGGTTTGGTGGCCGAGCTAGATAACATGGGTGGTAACTGGCATGGCTTGCCCGCTGGAACGACGGTGGGGCATATCCATCTGCATGTCAACGACTTGGATCAGGCTCAGCGTTTCTATTGCGACATCCTTGGATTTGATCTCGTATTGCGTTATGGCTCCAGCGCTCTGTTTGTCTCGGTGGGCGGTTATCACCATCACATCGGTCTCAATACCTGGGCTGGCGTGGGCGCGCCTCCGCCTCCGGCCAACTCTGTGGGCCTGCGCTTCTTTACGGTCGAGATCTCAGGTACGGGCGGGCGCAGCGAACTGGTTGGGCGACTACAACGGGCCGGTCTGACCTATCGAGAGACAGAGAACGACCTGTCCGTTAGCGACCCGGCCGGGAACGCGATTTTTCTTTCGCTTGCAGGCAATAACGGATAATTTGCAGGCTGGTGCAATGCCCTACGCATTGAGTGAAGATATGTGGTTTGAAACCGCTACGTTCCCGATGTCAGCGCGAAATCGAATTTGCCCACGCGGTTGGAGATCGCGGAACTGCCATCGCAAGGATTCGTGGTTGTGATCACGTAGAAATGGTTGGAGGTGGCATTGCCCGTGCTGTTGGCGTGCGTATAAGAGGTCGAGTCCGAGATGCCAAGTGGCGTGTCGGTAGCAGGGTTGGGATTGAAATGAGGGTTGGCGCTCTCCCAAACGCTCGTGCTGGCCCCGTCCGCATCATTGTCCCAACTCAGATCGATGCTGTTTGCGATGTTATTTACCGAGATTTTGAGGCTGGATGGGGCTGAGAGGGCGCGACAGCGGCTGAAACGGGTGCGCACCGGATCGTGGTCAGAGGCTCGCTCACCGCTGGGGAAGTCGGCATGCACGTGCACGGCGCTGAATGACTGCGACCAACCAGGCGTGCTGGGACGCAGATTGGCAGTGACGTACATGTGATCCAGTACTTCGCTTTCACCGCTGAAGACGTAACTCCAGCGCTCTGTTGCAGGCAGATCGTAGAACAAGTTGTAGAGGTCGCTAGAAGTGTCGAAGATATCGATGGGCGTAGAGCCGATCACGTCATTGAAATCGCCGCCGCCAATAGCATACTCACCCTGCGCCTGATGATGTTCCAAGATATCGCGCATATCTGCAGCCTCTTTCTCGCGAACATCGGTACAATCCACCGTGATGCACGAACTACTGCTGCGCTTTGATTTGAAATGGGCCACGTAGAAATGGATATCGATCTCATCGGCCGTGTCAGGAAATAGGCGGAACTGCCCATGCGGCATCACTCGCCGGAAATCCAGGGTACCGTCGTTCGCCCAATCGCTATACGGCTGACCAGTTACTGCATTTACCGCAACCAAGGTCACATCATCACGGTACAAAAAGCCCTGACTGATATCACGCCCGTCACCTGACTCGACATATACGCCTATCCACGTATGTCCCGTATCGTGGGCGCTGACTGCCGCAGCCAAGTCGTTATACACATCCTGCTTGCCCTCCACCTCTTCTACACCCACGATCATGCAGCTTTTTAGGTCTGTCACAAACACTTGGGCCAACTCGTCGATCTTAACCTGGTACTCGGCTAGACCTGCTTCTGAATCCGGACTGGGGTAGCCCGGCGCCCAGTCGCCCCAGTCACCGCCACCATCGTTGATGTGATCGAATAGATTCTCGACATTGAAGTTGCACAGGTCGAACTCGGTTTTGGTCGGGTCCAGTGCCACTTCGCTTGAAGTCACGTCGGTGTTATCAGCGGTTACGAGGGTGGGGGCGGCATCGACGAGCAAGGTGTATTTGTCGAAGTTGTAAGCAAAGAGACCGGCCAGATGTGTAGCGGCGATGTCATCGCCAAAATCAAGATCGGGCAGATCGTAGCCAAGACCGCCGGAGAGGTAACTGATGCCCTGGTAGCCCGGGTAGTCGCTCTGGAATACCCGGCTGTAATCGGCGATGCTGCTGCCGAAATCTACGAAAGCGATCTCGGGGTCGCCATACCCGTAGCGGGAGATGAAGCGTTTGGTTGCCCCAACCACCCAGCCATCGAAACTCATCTGCGCCCGCATGCTTTCGAGGTGTTCATATTGGGCTACAGGATCGGCATTGGGGTCTGTGACGGGTGCGACCGTCACTCGGGCAGGCAGCCCCGCCCCACTGCAGTCCGTTCCCTCATCCCGTACCGTCACGGTGTTGTCCATCTCGAATTCGGTGATGTCGAAGAATTCGACCACGTCGCCGGAGACACTGACCTTGTTACCGACTTGCCATTCGTCGGGGTTTGTCCAGTCGCTGCCGCGATAGACGTACATGGCATCGGAGGTGCTCGTGAAGCCATCACCACTCACATCCTGATAGTAAAAACCCTTGGCGGCAATGCCGGTGATACAGCCTTCGATATTGTTACGTGCGCCCAAACAGGGCGAGGCAGTACCGGCGCCCTGGATCTGCGGGATGGTGGAACAGGCAGGCGGGGCGCCAACTGTGCTGAAAGACCAGGAGTGGTCGGAGGTCATCGTATCGGGTGGGTCCTCGGTATCCTGGTCGGTCACCTGCGTGGCAAACACCGAGACCGTGCATGAATCGCCCGAACCGAAATCGCTGTTGGGATTTATCGTCCAGCTACTGGGACCGCCACTCACGACTGTATCTGCCACGTTTTGCGTGTCGCTGTTGCAAACAAGTTGAAACCAGTTGTCGCTAACGTTCACCGCCTCGCTGAAAGTGATGGCGATATCCGCATCGATGGCCACGTCGGTAGCGTTGTGGACCGGGGTCGTGTTGGCCACATAAGGTGCAGTTTCGCCGCCGGCGCAGGCAGCAACGTGGTTGCCGATGCCGTCGAATGTGTCCTGGGCGTAGCCGTCCCACTCGCTGGCAGGGTCGAAGGAGTCGTTGGGGTTGTTGTCGCCGGAGGAGATAGAGGTTTTGCGGCGTAAGGTGTGATTTAAAGTGCTGGTATCACCAGAGCCCCATTTTGTGCCGGGATCAAATCCAATTTGTCCGAAGGCATCTACAACGCTACCGCTCTCTTTCAGAACCAAGCTGTCATCGCCATTGAAGTTGATGACGCTGCTTTTGGTGGCATCGGCTTCTGCCAAGATTGCGGCAACGGCACTGGCATGAGCGACTACATAGACATCGCCATGGGCCACTGTGCCGGATAGTGTCATCGATTGAGACTGGGTAGGGCTGCCGTTGGAATATAGTTCGAGTGTGTAAGCGCTGAGATCGACGGCTGCACCTGTGCCGTTGAAAATCTCTACTGCCTTGTTGTAGCTCAACCCTTCGATGTATTCCGAAAAGAACAGGCCAGAGCAGGTCTGAGGTACATTAGGCGCAGCCAAGAGGGGCGGCTGCAGTAGAATGAACATGCCAGCTACAAATGCCAGTGCGATGGTTATGAGGTAAGAGTACGTTTTGTTCATGGGGAGATTGTAGATTTTTGAGGTGAGAAATCGATTGTAAGAGCAGTTTGTGATGCGATAAAAAAAGACGCAAACATCCAACATGGAGTGGGCGTCTTAGTCTCGAAATAGCAATCAATATATGTTAGGCTTGTGGGAAGGCCGTTGTCAAATCGGTTTAACAACGGTGCGATCTTTAAACTCATACTATATTCTGGCTTTACGGCGTAGGGCAAATATGCCTGCCCCCAAAATGATGAGACCGAACATCGGCTGGGCGAACTGGCCCTTTCCGGTTGTGTTGGCAGCGAGGGAAGAGAGGGTGATTGTGTTAGGGTCTTGTTCGTTCATTTCGAAATCATCGATTGCCAGACCATGATCTGAACCTGATACGTCGTTACCCACCCAGCGAATCCAAAAAGTATTTCCATCTGAAATAGTTAGCCCCGACACGGTTCCCGATCGAGACTCTCGATTTGTGTTGCCATCTATCGCACTGGAACCTGTGGTAGCGCTATCGACACAATCTAAAGTGTCAAAGTCGGTCCATACGCCTGTTGACAAAGAGGTTGCGTCCACACTGTATTGAAAGTCGAGCCGATCTGTGCCATTGGCTGCGGTGCCACGTCGCCACTGTTCGCATTGATATTGAATAACTAATTTTCCGACAGTGCCACCTGTATTATTTTGGAATTGTATACCTATGGTTACGTCAATTGTTCCAGAGGACAGTTCACCAAATGCTCTTTCAGTGCTGGCGACTGATCCAAAACTGTAGGTATCACCGGTACTGCTGCTGCCTGTTCCCGCAGCATATTGTTGATTTACACGTGAACTTCTGCCACTCTCGAGAATTGTCCAACCTGTCGGTAAACTTGTATTTGAGGTGCCCGTGGTGGCAAGACCGTCAAAATTCTGATTATATGAAGTCAGTGGAGGCAATCCCGCCTGGGCTTCAACCTGCGAGGAAATTATAAATGCAGCAAGCACTGTCAGAGAGAAGAAATACGTGGTGTACATGAGGGCGCGTTTCATAATGCAATCTCCTTTGATTTTCCAATACGATGTGATTGCGGTAAGCAGCTCATTGGGCAATCATCAGTAAAAATACAAAACAGTGAAAATCCATGTGAATTCTCCTCGATCCGTGTTCTAAAAGCCTTGAGAGCGACTTCTCTGACTGCCTCCTAGATACTGAGACAATCTCATATTTACCGCCTCCGTAGTCGATGAACTCGCGAGGGATTAATTGGTAGCTTTAAAGTCTACCGCAAAGTATTTTAGATTACAAAATTGTAGCAGAATAAAACAAGGTGGTTCAACATCAACATCAACAGGAAACCAGATGGTAGTAGTCATAAAAAGTTTCGGCTATTTACTTCACCATAATCCTTCCAGACGACCATGAAAGTTGAGCGACCGGCGAACTTTGCGGCATTTGAGGCACGGTTTGCAGGCAATGGTGGGGCGCCGTAAGCAGTAAATGGCGTGATTCTTACTAGAGTTGTAGAATAGTTAACAGAGATTGTGTTCAATACTCGATAGACAGCGCCCCAGAAATCTGCTACGATGGCAGACTCCCCTGAAAAAAGGTCTAAACAAGCAGTGAAGGCTGAGACAACAGCAGAAATAGTGGGGTTTGGACACGCTTTTCTCCGTGAAACCCTATGTTTTCCTCTGCGATCTTCGCGTCCTTTGCGGTTAATAGGCTTTATTCAGTGCACTCATGGCAGGCAGACGAAATCTGGTACTAAGTCCTAGCAATTGTTCCCAGACTGCGCTGGGAAAATGAGGCCCCGTTGGGGCAGGTAGCAGGTAGCAGGTCGCAGGTACAACTTCGCTTGCAGACAAGGTTGAACTTGCCACTTGCAACGTGCCACTTGCCACACACATCGACAAAAAACTGTCGATGATTTTGCGTAAGCGCCTAACTCATCCTTGTCGTCAATCCCAATGGATCATAATCACCAGGCGCAGATCGGTGCATTCAACTTTTGCCCCCAGTTGCCAGTTCACCCTGACGCATGGTAGAATGAGTATTGTGAGATGCGCCCCCGAAGTAATTTACCGGGTACGTCTCACAAATTCGGCATGAATGATTGACCTTCAAGGACTGAGGTCAAAACGGGAGCAAAGCTTTGTATTTTGCTTCCGCATGAAGATTTTCAGGAATAGTGAAGCACATTTTGTTTAGATCACTATTGATTTATATTCTAAATCATGATATCATTGGTCTAAGCGCACACTTAAACGTAGGGATACACTGATGTCGTCGATCTATTTCCAACCGAACACCGCTTTCAGTTGGCCGCAAGGATGTGAATTATGAAAAAAATACTTTCTGTTGTAGGCTTTTTTGCCTTGATCGTTGCCCTCGGCTTACTTGCCGGTACCGCCTTAAATGGGCCGGATGGGACGAGCGAGGCTGCTGCTGTGTCTGATGTCACCAGCATCGTGCCGGGCCAGGCTGGGGATGGTGAGGTTGAAGCTGTACTCGCGCCGGAGGCAGTGGCGGTGTCGGGCGTTTCATGGAATGCAATTGCACTGCCTTTAGATACAGGTAGCACGACTGCAGATGGTATTGCTGCCACAATCGAATCCTTCTGTGATCCAGCTTGCCCAGGTGCCATAGAAAAGGTGTCTAGATGGGATCCAGTTGCACAAAGTTGGGGCACCCGAACTGTCGGGGGCTTCTTCCCTCCTGATTTTGATGTTCATCCAGGTTTTGCTTTGCTCATAGCAGCGAATGATACACTCAATGTTAATTCTTTTGCGTGGGTAGGGGACCTGCCACCTCAATGTCTGGCGACAGGATGTTTTCAGTATGGTCAGAACAATCTGCCTGCGTTGAATGCAAGTGGATGGAATTTCATTATGATCCCACTCGATAAAAGTGGCCCAACAAGCGCAGATGCTCTTGCAGCAGATATTGGCAATGTAACGAAAGTCTCAAAATGGGATGCCGGTGCACAAAGTTGGGGTACCAGAATCGTTGGAGGTTTCTTCCCTCCAGACTACCTTGTGGAAACTGGTTATCCATATTTGGTGTTGAGTGATGGCACTTCCTCGACTGTCTGGCCAACCAGTTGGCCTTAGTCAATGTTGCGAGATTCAATGATATATTAGCTAAGATTGTTTCATTGTTTTCCAGTTGTGTTTTTCTATTTCTATACTATTAATGGAGTAATTACTGTGAGAGAAATGAAAATGTTAAAGACGTTTGTGAAATTCCCCGTAGTTATATTCGTGGTATTAGTACTCCTATTCTCGCTCGTGTTTGTTCTGGCTATGCAATCCGATTCTTATGCTGAGCCCGAATTTAGTATTGAAGTTACGCCAGTTGCGGATGCATTGGCCCACGCGTCTTTTGGTAGCCATAACGATTATAATCTCATGACTGCCAGTTCTGGTTTTCCTTCCTCAGGCCCTTCATCCTATGCGATCATGAAGTTTGATATCAGCACGGTTACTGCAGGTGTAGCGATTCAGCAAGCACGCTTAAATGTAACAGCAATCGGATGTCTCGGAGGTGGCACTGGAGCCGTTACGGTCTGGGGATTAAACGATTCTATTGATACGTGGAATGAGACCAGTATTCCTACGTTCGCTGTAGTTGATGCGGCGAAAGGAGTTTCCGCATTTAGGGGTGCTGATGAAGGAACAATTGATGGTATAGGAGATGGTGAAACTGGTGCCTATTATCACTGGACTGATACAGCCGGTGCAGATTTGGCTGTTTGGCTTGAGTCTCAACGGACGATTAATGACGGAACAGTCACACTTTTGCTTCAACTCGAAGGAACAGATGACAACCAGATTTTTTTCGGTGACCGTGAAGGTAGTACAACAGGTTGTGAGATTTCTCAAGGTGCACCCACACTTCAGTTATCAGGAGTTGGTGATCCGCTGGTTGTCACCGTGCAGTCCTTTTCTGCCGAAAGCACCGACCAACCCCAAAACCGGCCCATCTACGCCGGCCTAGGCCTCGCCACCCTCGCCACCCTCGCCACCCTCGCCGCTGTCGCCCTGTTCGTAGCATACCGCCGTCGCACCCTAGATTCGGTCTAGTAAGCGATAATAACTTGTAGCATATCCAGCCTGATCGAATCCACCGATTTCGCGCCCCTCGATTTCGAGACCCCTCCAGCGGAGTTCTCCAAAATGCAGCCCAAGTCTACACCCCCCGAAAAAACCACCTACGAACCACCTCGCATTGTCCACAAGGGCAAATTGAAACAATTCAGCGGCTCCGTCCTCGGTCCCGATCCCAATCCTAATAATCTCTTGGGATTGCCTTAGCTAACCACAGATTGCTCAGATTGCACGGATTAGTTTGAATAGGAGCGTGATTTTCGTCAATCCGTACCAATAGATCTGTTTTACCCTCTCGCCACCTCTGCCTGCCACAGTTCCGCAGGCATGTTACCAACATGTGAGTTAGGCCAAAAGCATATGCACTAACTGGGACGACGAGACCATTTTGTCGCCGTTTGGTTGTACCTTGCTAGCGGAGCAAAATATGCTCATCCAGACCTGTCAGGTTTCCGATCATGCGTGCTCGCAAACGAATCGCTGTTATATGGAATCGGCTGCCAGACCACATGCGGCGGAAACCTGACAGGTCTTTGTGTTCTGCGCCAAACTGAAGATACATGACACAGATATAATCAAAACTATGCCAGCACTACGTTTGTTGCTCATGACCTGCTGCATGCTGCTTTTCACTTTAGGATCGACGCCTGGCCAAGACACAGTGCCCGCGCGGGAGTTCGAGGAGGATGCATCGAAGGCCACGGTTGGCGAAGCAGTGCTTGAGGCATTGATATCGGGTGTTGATTACGGGGACTGGTACCAACTCAATAGTGGCTACAACGGCGACGAAACATGTTTTGGCGCATACGCTCTCGAACCCGTCGGTAACACCCTCTACATCGGCTTCGGTACGGCCCGGCCAGCACAGAACAGCGGAGATGGGGCGTTGCTGGTCAGTAGCGACGGCATTAGCACATTGACCAAGGTGGGGCAACCGACAGAGCAAGGGTTCGTCGACATGTCGGTGGTCGGCAGCACCCTCTACATCCCCGGCGTCGATCCCTGCTGCGAAGACGATTGGACCTGGGGCAATATCTATAGCTTCGCTGACCCGATTTGGACGAAATATCGCCTGAACAATGGCCTTGTCAACGTCATCCATAGCTGGGGCTTGTGGCATGATGGTGTGGACACCCATTTTGCGGCCGTCAGTGGCTGCGATGAAACTATCTCTCCTGCCAACGGCGACACTTGCGATGAACACTATCAAGGTAAGGTGTTTAGCAGTACTGATAGCGGTGCCAACTGGAGCGAATTGGCCCGTGGGGACGACCCAAGTAATGGCGTAGGCCAATACCGTACCTATGATATTATCGGCTTTAACTACAAGCTCTACGTGACCTGGAATGATGTCTACGGTGAAGCATGTGGCATTGCCGAAAGCGTAGATGATGGCGCCACCTGGACCCGCCTCGCCTTGCTCGACCACCAAACAGCCTGCCGAACCCGGCTCGTGGTTTTCGATGACAAACTCATCATCCCAAAATTCGACAGAACTGGGATTTTTACGATAGATAACGTGGGGAGCATTACCGAGCATGGATTTCCAGATTTCTCGATCAAGTCCTGGTCATACAACTACACTGCCCAGGATGGCACATATCTCTACACCATTAGTGAAGAGGGGCGGGTGTTACGCTCAGATGATCTTGAGACCTGGGATACTCTCATCTCTAGCAATCGACCTTTCATTGCCATTGTCTACTGGCCGGACAAAGATTGGTTGGTATTGGCAGATAGTGGCCGTGAAAACGCCGGACTGTGGAAGATCGATTTGGAGGCGACGCCCGACGCCATAACCCTCCCTCCAACACCGAACCTCACTATCGGGCAAGTGGGGGGGACGACTGAACTGAGCTGGGATGACAGCACCGGCCAGTATCAGGTTTACCGTAGCGATTACCCCTATAACACGCCCTATCTCGTCGACCATGTCGCCAGCCCAACCGTTGCCACGTATGATGATGGTGACCTCTGCGATGTCTGTTTCTACCGGGTACGCGCCCAGACCACCGAAAACAATCTCTCGCTTCTTTCAAACACGGTCGGTAGATTCGAGTTTTCGTTGGCCACCGGGGAATAGGGGGCCAGCATCATGAGCGCAGCGTCAGGTAAAACCCTAGGCGTCATGCTAATAATCCTGTTGCTGCTGATCGCAGTGACGGATTTTGACAATGTAGCTGCCGACGGAGTTCCCCCCAAGGCCAAATACATCATCCTCATGATCGCCGATGGCTGGGGACCCAACCACATCGCCGCCACCAACGCCTACACAGGTGAGAATCCGGGCTATCAAGCCTGGACACAGCATTGGGTAAGTACGTATGCCAGTGGCGGCAGCTACGATCCAGTTAGAGCATGGAGCGAGTTTGATTACGTAGGTTCAGGCGCGACTGACAGCGCCGCTGCTGCCACCGCCCTTTACACTGGTATCAAGACCGCCAATGGCCGCATCAGCGTCGATGCTGCCGGAATGGGGCGCTTGTTTGCCATTAGCGAGCGCGCCAGAGTCCTGGGCATGGCCGCCGGCGCTGTTACCACCGTGCAGATATCCCATGCCACGCCAGGCGCCTGGGGCGCTCACAACGTCGCCCGTGCCAATGGTTACGCCATCGCCAATGAGGCTCTGTGGGGGAATGCAAACGTCACCGGTTCTGTGGGTGACAACAGCAAGTATGGGGGTGCTTTGGGAGGTACAGCAATTCCCCTGGATGTGGTGATAGGTGGCGGGCATCCGTATTGGAATACCTCTTACATCGATATGGCCATCCGCAATAAACTAATGGATGAGAGTGGACAAGCAAACGCGTTCATCTTTGTAGAACGTGAAACCGGCGTTGACGGCGGTGCTGCTATACTTGCCTCAGCCAATGCCGGAACGCCAAGGTTGGCTGGAATATTTGGTGGCGCCGGGGGCAATATCGATTACCGTCTCGCCAACGGATCTGGGCATCATTCCGAAAACCCAACACTGGCAGAGATGACAGAGGCCGCTCTGACCGTGCTCAGCCGCCATTTTGATGGTTTTATACTTTTGGTCGAGGGCGGCGCCGTGGATTGGGGCAGCCACAGCAATAGGATGGATAGAATGATCGGCGAGATGGTGGGGTTCAATCAGGCGGTGGAGCACGTGATAACCTGGGTGGAAGATCCTGACAATGATAGCGATTGGACTAACACGTTGGTGGTTATCACCGGCGATCACGAAACCGGCTACCTAACTGCCGCGCCAGGTGTGTTCCAGCACCAAACAATCAACTCCGTCGATGAGTATAAACTTGGCTTGGAAAAAACTATCTCTGGTAGCAGCCTTCGTGCAAGTTGGGAGGATGACGGAGATGGCGTCATCGCCATAGATGAAGCCGTATACTGGGCCTGGAACAGTCGTTCTCACACGAACACCCTTATCCCACTGTATGCCAAGGGTACTGGCGTCGAGTTTTTTGCGAGCTATGCAACAGGTTCAGACAGTGTGAGAGGTGCATTTATCGACAATACAGATGTATTCAAAGTCATGGATGCGCTGCTGCCTGGGTATCTTGATCTCGACATCACTCATATCGATGGCAACGCCGAACTGCATTGGCAACATACCGATCCCCACACGGCCTATGAAGTGCGTCATGCCACAAAACCGTACTTCCGAGGGTCCGAATCGACTATCTCCACCATCACCACGTTACCCGACCCGGGCGAACTAGTGATCTATCCGGCGCCGGAGCCATCGCCTCATTACTACGAGGTCAGAGCATATGCTTTCGGCCTTAGCCATGCTGTATCAGAGCGTGTAGGACACTTTTCCTTCACGTTAGTGCCAGGTCAGGCGCCCTGACACAGCTATAAAGCGCGAGAGGTTGGTCAATAGTTGCCGGCGAAGTTCGCTATCTTCCGCCCTCTCCTAGCATAGGGACCGATGTTTCGAGCAGACTTCAGTTTACGGTACCGGACTTCCGGGTGTTAGGCCGAATGTGAACACGCCCTTTCTACTCGATCCGTTAGAAGTCTGTCCGAGAATGCTGACCGAATGCACGACGTAGAACTGATTCTGAGCGGGATTGCCGGCAGCGCCGTCATCGATGTAGCTAACCGGATCCGATGTCGTCACTACCGTTGTTGATGTCGCGTCTGCGTCGCCCGCTGTCAGATAGGGATTCTGCCCCCGCCAGATGTCGTAAAAGTCGATGGCAGGGTTATTGGGCCAGCTCAGCACGACATCGGTGGTGTCGTTGCTATCGATCGCGATGGCGACTGAGGGCGCGGCCAGTGGCGAGAAATCACCATCGAGCACCAGGGCAAAGGGTTGGGAGCCATTGGAAACACTCGTGCCGCTAATTTCGACTGTCCAGACACCGGTTGCGGGCGATTGGACGTAAACATTTTCGACGTTGTTGAGGCTGTCGCCACTGCCCCCGGTCTGAGACCAACCGCCGCTAAAAACATTGCCCCTGTAGAGGCTGCTGTTGGGAGCCGTCAGCTTCAGGTCGAGATTGTTGACAAGCGCAGTTGCAGCAGCCTCGGAGGCAGGATAATCTGTCCAAACCAACGAAACTCTAAACGGTTGCGTACTGCTGGCGACCTCAATCAAATAGGTCGCCGTACCATTTGTGTTCAAGCCAGAAGTGTTTTCCACAAATAGATGGCTACCATCGGTCGCTGCATTCACATCGATACGCCCCCAGCCCTCGTGGACATTGGGTATGGGGAAATCGTTGTCGTTGACACCGTCATTATTCTCGTCCAGCAGATCGACGGCAGAATTGATGAGAGTGGCTTTGACAAGGGCGGCGCTGGCATCGAGGTCATGGGTTTTTTTGTAAAAATCGCGCACAACAGCAGCAGCCCCGGCTGCCAAAGGGTTTGACATCGATGTACCGCCCATATACTTGTAAGTACTGTTTAAGGGCATTCCATATCCATCCCACTGAAATATGTCATTCGTAGGATTGGGGGATGCATCGTAGCCTTGCTGGTAGAGATCTGAGTAGCCCGACAATATCCAGGTGCCGGGTGCGACCACATCAGGTTTGATGCGGCCATCATCCGTGGGACCCCGGCTAGAAAAAGGCGCCATCTGTTCTTTGTTGCCGGCCGTGAGGTCACTATTCATGGGTTCGGTGGTAAATCCCCAGCGGGCGCCGGCAGTTCCCAGGATATTAGTCCCTGCCATGGAAGTGCACGTTTCTCCGCTCTGGTATGCATCTTGAGAGGTATATGTAAGACTGGTGTCACAGGCAAAGTTATCAGGGCGCTCGTTCTCACTGGCGCCGACAGTCAGAACATTTTTAGCCGTAGCGGGTGAGTCGATTGAATCGTTGTCTACCACACCATCGTTGTTACTATCCTCCCCTACATTCCCGGCCGAAAAGGTGATGAGCATATCGGGATTGTTCCACATAAATTGGTCAGTAGTTACACTATCACTTGTGTAGTCTCCCGAGACACTGCTTCCCCAAGAGTTGGAGTGAATGCGAGCGCCGGCATTATAGGCTTGCCCAAACAGATCACTCAGATCGTCCGGCAAACCTGTGAGGTAATAGCCATCGACATAACCGAATAATCTTGCACAAAATCTGGCGATCGTAGCATAGTTTTCGGTCGACTGAAAGACCAGGCTGGCTGCCGAGGCAACCCCCTTTCCCACACCTCCGGTACCGCCGTCTCCCAGGACAGAGGTGGACACGTGGGTGCCGTGGCCGCTATCCACATCCTGAGAGCCATCATCCGTTATGCTCCGAAAACAACCGCTAGAAGAGCCAGCCCAATTGAAAATGCCTGAAATGCGGCTGGCCGGGATGTCAGGATGGGCACCGGCGGCCGTGCCATCGCCAAGACCGGTGTCGGCTACAGCCACGATCTGTGTGGAGCCATCATAGCCGTTGGCATTGGCCAGTGCCGAACCTATGATCACACCCCCACCCGCTTCGTTATGTTTCTCGGGCAACTGATAGGGCTCGATCCAGGCAACGTCGAGGATGTGGGCAAGCAGTTGCACTTGTTCGCTGTTGGCGGGTAAGATCACATACGGGCCAGAATCGTGTTGGAGTCCAGGAAAGATGGTGGTGATCTGTTCGAGGACGGCCGCTGTGTTTGCTCCTGATTCGATACGGACCTTGTACAATCGCATATCAACATCGTCGGCTGATGGGCTGACCTTGTAGGCTGGCTGCCATAACCCCAACCAGTGGACTGAGTCCAACCTCGCTATCAACTCGGCCTGCTCCGGCGTCATCCGAACCTTGAAGGCGTTTTCTGGGATATAGCCCAGGAACTCAGCTCCCAGGGCAATGGCATCATCTTTCCAGCTCTGCTGCACCGCCCCCCTGAATTGCAGCAGATAATAGCCCTCGGTTCCAGCTCCATAGCTGTCAAGCGTCAGGCTATCGGGGGGCGACTGGTCATCGACGCCGGGAGTAAAGGCGCCAGCTTTGAGTTTGATGGGTACGACAGGCTCGTCAGCCAGTGATCTGGTTTGTGCCAGGATAGCTATCAGCATGAGTGCCGCACTGAAGATCAGTATAAGTCGTTTTAAGCGCATAAAGAATCCGTTATATCGCCAAAGAGAAAAAGTCGCACACCAGCGAGGTCAGGAGGGAATATCTAAAGTAGACGAGCGATAAATTCTGCATGTGCTTCCAGGCCAGTCAGATACTTGAGAGGGTGACGACGAAAGCGTCGGTCATCAGAAAAGGTGGAGAGATGAGAGCGAATATGC
>PIVW01000353.1 GCA_003353825.1 Chloroflexota bacterium | reverse complement strand
TTCCGGCACAGTTACTGACGAACGGCAATTGATGTCACCCTACTGCATATGGGCGTCAATAACTGGTACCCACAAGATATAGTACCTGATGGTCTAGAGAAATGTGCCATTGTCAAATTGGTTATTCGTTATTAATTATTTGACTGATGCTTTTCCAGAAGTAGCCTTTGCGGGTTAGCCTGCTCCCAACTCGTTTAGGACACACCCAAATCTATTCATTAAAGTCTGGTTTGGAAACAAGCATCAGGATGAAAATGTAGGCATCTGGCAGGCGAAATGACCGCATCTGTTTTTGAGACAGGCTGTCATTTCAGTAATGGCTTCTTCAGCCCATAGGGCTGAAGGGCTAGCAGCGGATAGATGCAGCAAGAGAAAGAGATGAACGGAATCTTAAAGTATCTGATCAAATGCGATTTGCCATTGACAGACCTCAAGCATTGTGGTAAATTATACGTTCGCGTCATTCTAGATCAAATTACTCCCCCCGTTTTCCCTTTCCTCATTGCTCGTCTCTTGCTTTTAGGGCGTCGTCCCTGCTAATCCCATCAACCTCATGTGACCCAATGGTCAGGGTCTGCCAGCAGTGCCTGCCGGAATGCATCGGTGGGCTGATTGCGCGTGCATAGAGGGGTGATAGGAGCGTGGTGGCCGCATTTAGGGAAAACAAATCTACCACCTGGTAGATTTGTTCGCAACCTTTCCGCTAAGTTCTTAACTAAGGAGTTTTCATTTCTATGCTTAGTTACTCACAGCCAGGTAATGGCATTCAACGCAAGTCGTATGCTCGTCTTCAGTCTGCCATGCCCTTGCCTCAACTCATTCAGGTCCAGCTTGACTCCTATCAATGGTTTCAGGAAAAGGGCTTGCGAGAACTCCTGGATGAGATATCGCCTATCGTTTCTTACAACAAGAACCTTGAGCTTCATTTCGGCGATTACCGGTTTGGCGAACCGAAGTACCCCGAGGCCGAATGTCGTGAACGTGATACGACCTACTTTGTACCACTCTATGTACAGGTCAAGCTGGTCAATCGCGAAACCGGTGAGATTCAGGAACAGGAAGTCTTCATGGGTGACTTCCCTCAGATGACGGCAAATGGCACCTTTGTCTACAACGGCGCTGAGCGGGTGGTCGTTAGTCAGTTGATTCGATCCCCCGGCGTCTATTTTACAGCGTTGGAAGATCGCCAGACTGGGCGTCGCCTTTGTTCGGCTAAGCTTATCCCCAACAGGGGTGCCTGGCTGGAGGTCGAGACGAGCAAACGCGATCTCATCACAGTGAAGGTAGATCGTAAACGCAAACTGCCTGTAACGATTCTTCTCAGGGCAATTGGTTATGCGACTGATGAAGAAATTCTGGCACTTTTCGCTGAAGAAGACATTGTTCCTGAGCACCAATATATTTTGAGCACGCTAGAAAAAGAAGACCCCGATAAGCGTACGCCCGAAGAGGCCCTGCTAGATTTCTACCGCCGCTTGCGTCCTGTGGATCCCCCCACGTTGGACAATGCGCGCTCTCATTTAGATAGTCTGCTGTTCAACCCCCGCCGCTACGATCTGGGCAAGGTAGGGCGCTACAAACTGAACAGACGCTTAGGGCTGGAGGTGCCTGCACAGCATCGTGTGCTAACAAAGGAAGATATCATCGAGGTTGTTCGCCGTGTGATTCGTATCAACAACGGCATCGAAGATGACGATGATATCGATCATCTGGGCAATCGTCGTGTCAAAACGGTTGGTGAATTGATACAGAATCAATTACGTATTGGCCTACTGCGTATGGAACGTGTTGTCCGAGAACGCATGAGTATTCGCGACCCGGACCAGGTAAGCCCCCTTTCCTTGATCAATATCCGGCCCGTTGTGGCCGCGGTACGAGAGTTCTTCGGCGGTTCTCAACTTAGCCAGTTTATGGATCAGACCAATCCGCTGGCAGAACTTACCAACAAGCGGCGTCTCTCATCGTTGGGGCCAGGCGGCTTGCGTCGTGAACGAGCCGGTTTTGAAGTACGTGATGTTCACCATTCGCATTACGGACGTATATGCCCCATTGAGACACCGGAAGGTCCGAACATTGGCCTGATTGGTTCACTGGCAACTTTTGCGCGAATCAATGATTACGGTTTTATCGAAACCCCTTATCGCCAGGTGATTCATAAGATAAATAACGATAACGATCAGGATGCTATGATCGGCCATGTCGTGGACGTTGACCTCAAACATCCTGAGACTGAGGAAGTGTTGGTAGCTGCCGGGACCAGGATCGACGAGACTGTGGCGGCCTTATTGGTCGAACATGTAGAACTAATCCCCTCGATTTCTCTCCAACCAGTCGCCACAAAGGATATCATTTTTCTCACCGCCGATGAAGAAGATCTCTATGCCATTGCCCAGGCTTCCACTCCTTTGGATGATTTTGGCCATTTCGAGCGCAATCGCGTTTCGGTGCGACGCCACCAGACCTTCGAAATGGAAGATCCCAAACGCGTGCACTATATGGATGTTGCCCCTCAGCAGATCGTCTCTGTCTCTACAGCTCTAATTCCTTTCCTAGAGCATGACGATGCCAATCGCGCATTGATGGGTTCGAACATGCAGAGGCAAGCTGTACCTCTGCTCAATCCCGATTCACCGGTGATTGGCACTGGGATGGAAGGCCCGGCTGCGATTGATTCGGGACACGTTTTGATTGCCAGGAGCCCAGGGCGCATTATCAGTGCCAGTTCTTTTTCGATAATTGTCGAGGAAGAGGATGGTTTCCAGCGCTCCTATGAGCTACGAAAATTCAATCGTTCGAACCAATCCACCTGTATCAATCACCGTCCTGTTGTATTCAAGGGTGAGCGAGTCGAGGCCGGCGACATCCTGGCTGATTCTAGCTCGACCAATGGCGGCGAACTTGCGCTAGGCAAAAATGTGCTGGTTGCATTTCTTTCTTGGGAGGGTGGTAATTACGAAGATGCCATTCTCATTTCAGAGCGGCTCGTGCGTGAGGATGTTTACAGTTCGATTCATATCGAGAAGTATGAAGTCGATGCCCGCGACACCAAGCTTGGCCCTGAAGAAGTCACCCGAGATATCCCCAATGTAGGTGAAGACGCCCTCAAGAATCTGGATGAGCGCGGCATCATCCGCATCGGCGCCGAGGTAAATCCGGGCGATATCCTCGTCGGCAAGATTACTCCCAAGGGTGAAACAGAGCTTACGCCCGAAGAGAAGCTGCTCAGAGCGATCTTCGGAGAGAAGGCCCGAGAAGTCAAAGACTCATCTTTGCGTCTACCTCATGGTGAACGGGGGAAGGTCGTCGAGATTCGTGAGTTTTCTAGAGATAACCACCGGGATCTACCTGCAGGTGTAGAGGCAATGGTGCGGGTGAGCGTTGCTCAACGCCGTAAACTCACAGCCGGTGACAAAATGGCCGGCCGGCACGGCAACAAAGGCGTGGTCTCACGCATTGTACCCGAAGCCGATATGCCTTTTCTCGAGGATGGCACCTCGGTTGATATTATCCTCAACCCACTTGGTGTACCCGCCCGCATGAACATCGGCCAGGTGCTGGAAACCCATCTAGGTTGGGCTGCCAGCCGTTTAGGTTTCAGGGTGATGACGCCGGTATTCGACGGCGCGACCGAGCGAGAGATCGAAGCCGAACTGAGCCGTGCCTGGTTGATAGACAACGCCTGGATGGATGTTACTGAAGCGACGTGGACCTGGATAAACGAGAATGGCGGCGAAGCGGCTTTCCCTGATCTGGAAACCGATGACGACGCTCGCTTGGTGTATCTCGAAGAACTGCTGGTCGACAAAGATGTCGATGGCGAGCGTATGTATTTCGAGCGAGATTATGCCCGAAGAGTCGTACTTGCCGACTGGTTGAGCGAACGTGGTTACGATGCAGACTTCCTGTTGATCTACGAAGATGATTCACGTGCAGTTGAAGATCGGGAGACCGCTAACGAGGCCGTAATCGACGTCTGTCTTGGCGAATGGATGAAATCATTCGGAGAAGATCCGGCTGAAATGAGCGGGCAGGATCTGGCAGAAGCCGCACTGATGCTCAGTCGCAAGGTTGACTGGCCCGTGCCAACAACCGGCAAGATGAAACTCTATAACGGCAAAACCGGTAGAGCCTTCGAACAAGCGGTTACGGTCGGGATCATCAACATGCTGAAGTTGCACCATTTGGTCGAGGACAAAGTACACGCCCGTTCGACAGGACCCTACAGCTTGGTTACACAGCAGCCTTTGGGCGGTAAAGCCCAATTTGGCGGCCAGCGTTTTGGCGAAATGGAAGTGTGGGCTCTCGAAGCTTATGGCGTCGCTCATACACTTCAAGAGATGCTTACTGTCAAGTCGGATGACGTCACAGGACGCGTCAAAGCGTACGAGGCTATCGTAAAAGGTGAACCCATTCAGCCTCCCGGTGTACCTGAATCTTTCCGGGTACTTGTAAAAGAACTTCAGTCTCTCGGCCTCTCTGTCGAAGTCTATAACGAGAACGAAGAAAGCATACAGTTCACCAAAGAAGATACCAGTGATCAACTACCAAACCTGGGCTTTAGCTTGACAACTCCTGGCCCTATGGCCGGTCGTGAATAAGATCCAATTCATAGTACCCAGTCTTCCGTATCTGGAGGTACACATTGGAAGTTAACAATTTTGATGCCATTCGTATCAGCATTGCCTCACCAGAGAAAATCCTGGATTGGTCTCACGGCGAGGTTCTGAAACCCGAGACAATTAACTACCGTACGCTACGGCCCGAACGTGATGGTCTGTTCTGCGAGAGGATTTTCGGTCCTACCAAGGATTGGGAATGTTATTGCGGCAAGTACAAACGTGTTCGCCACAAAGGCATAATCTGTGACAAGTGTGGCGTCGAGGTCGCACCTGCACGCGTTCGCCGCGAGCGCATGGGGCATATCCAACTAGCGACGCCGGTAAGCCACATCTGGTATGTCAAAGGGGTGCCCAGCCGTCTTGGCCTGCTACTTGATATCTCCCCGCGTAACCTGGAACGTGTACTCTATTTTGCGCAGTACATCATCACAAAAGTAGATGAAGACCAGCGAGGCAGAGCTCTGCAACGTCTGGATCGAGAGATGCAGGCGCGTTTTGCCCGTATCGAATCGGATGCCAGCGGTCAACTGCAGGCTATCGAAGGTGCGCGCGATGCCGCCATCGAGGCCGTAGACGAAGAAGAAATCAAGGCCCTCGAAGCCGCCGATACTGAACTCGAAGCAAATGCTGCCGAAGTGACTACCGTTGTGGGAACCCAATTGCAAGATTTTATTCAGGACAATCTGGGAAAGAAACTGGGCGAGTCCGTGATGTTGCCCTGGCGCGATGTTCCGCTCATCGAAGCAGATGAGGTGATCGAACGAGGCCATCAGGATGTACTCAACGAGGCGCTACAAGAACGGTTGAGTGATCTTGAATATGAGCGTAACAAGTCCATCGATGACGCACGAACTGTGGCTTCAGCCAAGCGCGAAAACCACAGGCACGAAGCAGATGAGTTTTTGCAGAGGGTATATGAGACCATCGAGGGCCAGAAAGATGTCGCACGCCAGCAGATCGAAGCCCAGGTCAAAGAGATGAAGAGCCTGCACGAAGCTGATCTCCTACTCGAGAGTCAGTTTCGGGATCTGGAAGACCGCTGGGGCAACATTTTCAGAGCAGGAATGGGCGCCGAAGCTATCTACGAACTGATCAAAAAGATCGATCTCGAGAAGATGGCAGAGGAGTTACGACACAGCATTCGCACCACTCGCTCTAAGCAACGGCGTCGGAAAGACGCCAAACGCCTGCGCGTGGTCGAATCCTTCCGCAAGAGTGGTAACAACCCCGAGTGGATGGTGCTCACAGTCCTACCCGTGATCCCGCCAGATTTGCGCCCGATGGTCCAGCTCGATGGTGGACGTTTTGCCACTAGCGACCTCAATGATCTTTACCGCCGCGTCATCAATCGCAACAACCGCTTGCGCCGCTTACTGGAATTAGGCGCCCCGGATGTGATTGTACGTAACGAAAAACGCATGTTGCAGGAGGCTGTCGATAGCCTGATAGATAACGGCCGCCGTGGCCGTGCTGTCAGTCGCAGCGGAAAGCGCAAACTCAAGTCTCTGAGCGATCTGCTCAAGGGCAAACAGGGACGCTTCCGCCGTAATCTTCTGGGAAAACGAGTCGATTACTCCGGCCGTTCGGTTATTGTAGTTGGCCCCGATCTCAAGCTTCACCAATGCGGTTTGCCCAAGAATATGGCAGTGGAGCTATTCAA
>PIVW01000936.1 GCA_003353825.1 Chloroflexota bacterium | reverse complement strand
TAATACGGAACGACACCGTTCAAATCCTTGGAATTCACCGGCGACAGCGGCGAAAATGAAAAAGCGTCCTTGTTGTCGTTATTATGCTGCGATATCTTATAATACGCCGGGTGATAACCAGCGCTTTGCTCGTTGTTGTAATAATAGATCTGCTCAGACTGCGTGCTGTGCACTTTATGACTGTCTCGGTGCGATTCCTGCTCACTACGCTGATGCGACGGTTGGCTCACAGTGTCCATATATTTGCTGCGTTTGTGTTTGTTTTTGGAGGGATTCACATAGCCACTCTGCGAACGGTGCACTTTATGGTTGCTGCCGTGGTTCCGTTTGCGTTTTAATTTGGTGTTAACTGTGTTTTTATGCAAACCCAAGCCGTCGGCGGACGAGTTACTGCCGATATTATGGTGATGTCTCCGCGGCTGCGGCTGCAGCGACGACGACTGTGCGAGATCGCGAATGTGTGCGTTCTGCGGCCGTTTGCCTCGTATATGCGCATAGTTATTGTTATTGGACTTATGCGAATAAAATGTATTCTCCGTATCCTCCTCTTCGATGCCAGTGTCTGTGCTGTTATTAGCACCATATCCCGCTGCGGGAACCGGCGCTTTCTCCTCGGGCGTGGCCGCGGGGTCGTTGTTGTCCATACTGCTGTCGTCATGATGCGAGCTCTTGTACTCTTCCTCAATAATGCCATTCTTAGGCACTGCCACCGGCTTCTTGGCGGTTTTGTTCTTGGCGTGCAACAGTTTGCGTTCCTCGTTGATACACTTCTGTTTCAGTTTGGTGTCCTGGCTGTTGATGTAGATGATCTTCTTCTTATTGACAATGGCTTCATTCTCGTTCTTGTTGGGAGGCTGGTGATGGATATGCACGTTGCTGGCCGGCACCGCGATCACGCAGAAGATCTCCCAGATGTTGCCCATACAGCCCCGACTGTACGGACTGACGAACAAAAAGCTGTTCTTGGCCTTCTCGTTGGTGGTCTGGCCGGTGGCGATCAGGTAGGTATGGAAGGTCAGCAGCACCATCGGGAAGAACACGGCGAAGACGCTCAGCGACAACGTCACCATCGGCCAAGGGTCGTACTTCCATAAATGGATGAAGACGTCCCGCGAGGTCAGGGCGGGCGTGCTGTGGTTGTATTTGTGTCTGCAGATCGAGAGGATGATGTACAGCGAGGTCCAGGCCACCCAGATGCACAGACTGTTGATGGAGAGCAGGAACAGGATATAAAAGTGGTAGTTCCTCTTCGCGATGCAGTTGCCCAGCCACGGACAGTGGTGGTCGAAGCGCTCGATGCAACAGTCGCAGTTGTTGCAGTGGAAGGAGCGCGGCGGCCGGAAATGGCGGCACGTGTAGCAATATTTGAGCACGCGGACGTTGCCGTCGATGTTGATGCGCTGCTCCCAGGGCGGAGTGGGCTGGATCTTGTTGACGGTGTTTTGCTCGTGTTGGTGGCGCGAAATGTAGTTAATGACGTCGGTGGCGGCCGAGCACTGTTCGTAGAGTTCTGGGCGCGGAATGATGCCGGGATCGATGCAGGAGACGATGCAGA
>PIVW01000935.1 GCA_003353825.1 Chloroflexota bacterium | reverse complement strand
CATCCGCAGGCTTGCTGCTATGGGCTTTTCCATTTCTGGTATCGTCCATAGTCCATCTTTTCTGGTGAGATAAATTTTTACATTTCCCTTTTGAAGATAGGCTTCCCCGGGTGAGAATCTTACCTCGACCTCTTTGTCGGCCAGCTTGGGGACGCTTACTAAGTTATACCGCATGCCTTGGCAATAATAAGTTTCTGCTCAACTTAGTGGGCCTTGTTTAGTATTGATTACTCTGGTGCCTCTGTGCGTTAGCTTGATTAGATCCCCTCCTGCACTTTGCACCGCTCGTTCTTCAATTGTTTGCACCTTTTCTAACAGGTCCAGGGACGATTCAATTGTGCCGATATATATAAGACGTGCTAGTGAGATATGATAGGTCCTTGGTTAGGCATGTATTTAGTGACTCAGTGTTGCCGCAAATCCTTCGCCGCACGGCAAGAGAACGTCACTCATGTCACGCCTAATGTAATTGCCAAGGCTTCGAATTTGCCCGGCGGACATGCTTGGCAAGAGCATGTGCACCACGGCCCCCATCGGCTTAAACCGCCGCCAGTTGTTCCAACTCGCACCTCGCGTTTTAAAGATGGGTAGATGGCATTTGTTAGGGCTGTCCACCCTACAAATTGTTGTAGCAGTGCTGTGCTTACCGTCCACCATATCCCGGTAAGATGATTCTAGCATCGCACTAGCTACAGCTGCACGCCTAATGTCCGGCCACAGGCTCACAAGCCTAATTAACACCGTACTCAACGCGGCTTACACGAGGCTGGCTCTAGGCAGTGAATTGTATTCAAGAGTGATGGCAGAGCATGTTGGCGATGATATTGTGATCTCGACCAACGAGGAATACCTGGCTAGGCAAGTCGTAGGGCGGATGTTAGACTCGGGGCTACGGTTGCAAGCAAGCAAGCAATCTTGCGGTGAGGTGTGTGCTGAGTTTTTGCGCAATAGCTACAACGACGCCGTGTGCATGGGCTACGTTAATAGAAGTATTGCGGGGCTGGTCTCTGGAAATTGGACATCTGAGCACCCCTTGGGATCACAGGAGTATGCGCAATCAGTGTACACATCTCTGTGGAACATCAGAAGTAGAGCCCTAGGGGTGAAAGATGCTGGCTTGGTTGCAGTATCGACCGTGATGCGTAGGACCAAATTGCAACGTGCCGTAGCTGAGTCTTTTTGCACACAGCGGTGTGTGATTGGTTCAGGGCCGGTGTATGATCACGGTCGCCCACTATATCGCATCAAATTCAAAAAAGAGATAATTAACGTTGAAACCAAATTCAACAAAGACAAATCCCGAAGGCGCTTTGGGGCAATTGGTGGTGTACGATTGCCGACGAACGCTATCCGTGACTATATGGAGACATGTCGGGATATAAAGCTGCTCGCCCATGTTGGCATTGGGCGTGCAGCTGTAGCCAGTGCGATGCTAGAAGCATCTTACCGGGATATGGTGGACGGTAAGCACAGCACTGCTACAACAATTTGTAGGGTGGAGAGCCCTAACGAATGCCATCTACCCATCTTTAAAACGCGAGGTGCGAGTTGGAACAACT
>PIVW01000352.1 GCA_003353825.1 Chloroflexota bacterium | reverse complement strand
TTGCGGCCGTAGTCCCCAGGCGGTGAACTTAACGCGTTAGCTACGGCACTAGTGGGGTCGATACCACTAACACCTAGTTCACATCGTTTACAGCGTGGACTACCAGGGTATCTAATCCTGTTCGCTCCCCACGCTTTCGCGCCTCAGCGTCAGGTGTAGGCCAGAAAGTCGCTTTCGCCACTGGAGTTCCTCCCGATATCTACGCATTCCACCACTACACCGGGAATTCCACTTTCCTCTCCCAACCTCAAGCTCCGCAGTATCCAACGGCCTCTCCCAGTTAAGCCGGGAGCTTTCACGTCGGACTTACGAAACCGCCTGCGCGCGCTTTACGCCCAGTAAATCCGGATAACGTTCGCCTCCTACGTTTTACCGCGGCTGCTGGCACGTAGTTAGCCGAGACTTATTCCTGAGGTACCGTCCTTTCTCTTCCCTCAGAAAAGGGGTTTACGACCCGAAGGCCTTCATCCCCCACGCGGCGTTGCTGCATCAGGCTTGCGCCCATTGTGCAATATTCCTCACTGCTGCCTCCCGTAGGAGTCTGGGCCGTGTCTCAGTCCCAGTGTGGGGGGTCACGCTCTCACGCCCCCTATCGATCATCGTCTTGGTGAGCCATTACCTCACCAACTAACTAATCGACCGCAGGCCCCTCCCGAAGCACCTGAGTTTTACTTATACCAAACGAATGGTTAAGCATATGCGGTATTAGCCACCGTTTCCAGTGGTTGTCCCCCGCTTCGGGGCAGGTCACCAACGTGTTACTCACCCGTGCGCCACTCGCCCGCCGGTTTCCGAAGAATCCGGCTGCTCGTTCGACTTGCATGTGTTAGGCACGCCGCCAACGTTCATCCTGAGCCAGGATCAAACTCTCCGACAAAATTACTAATTTTTAACCTGAAGTACAGGTCGTTGATCTACTGTGCAGATTGCTCCACTAAGCAGATCCGGAGACCTAGCTTTAATTCGAATTTTCCTGTCACTTTTTAGTTGTTAAGGTACTTATCGATAGTTGCTGATACCTACTATCGAAGGTTGTCAAACTTTAGAAACATAGTTACAGGCGAAAGAAAACCGCCGACACTCGTACATGCCGACGGACTAACATACATCTCTAGATGAAAAACAAATGTTGTTAGTAATCTACTGGTGGCTGTGCCTCCATGTTAAGTTCGCTCGAAGCGATGCCTTAGTGCCTGACCAACCTAGTCTACCCGATGGTAGATGTTGTTGTCAAGTCCTAATTCGGCTTTTAAGTCAGCCGCTTTAGGCGCTGCTGGCGTTGCTGGCGTTGCTGCGAAATCTCTTGGGTATTTCTGGGCAACGAGGGATACTATAGCATATTAGAAGGGCCGTGTCAATACCCTTTTTCAATTTACTACCTTAAAAGAAATGATCGTGCCATAGTGATACGCTACTCCTGAATGATTTGGCGCTTTGGGACTTCGTGTGGTTGCACTTCGTAAAACGTGAAGACGTGAAACGTGACGTCCTCTTCCATGTCATTTTTCTTGTTTTCCATTTCACGCATCAGTCAGAACCGGTGTCAACCACACAAGACTCAGTTAAACCAACAATTTTCATCACTTCGCTGGTTCGGAGGGGGGATATTATTTAACGCTGCCCCTTTCCTACACCAACTAGCTTGTCCTGAAAATCCATCAACGTTGAATGGGGTAGACTCACATCCAGTCTACTCAAATCTTCCGTGCTGTTGTCAACACGGCAAAAGGAGCGAGAGGGCGGTTAAACTTTTTGGATCACCCCGCTCAGATGTCTCTGCGACCCTCCAAAGCACGGCTTAGGGTCACTTCGTCGGCATATTCGAGGTCGCCGCCTACGGGCAGCCCTCGTGCCAGACGGGTCACGCGCACACCGCTCGTGCGAAGTAATCTGGCCAGATACATGGCAGTTGCTTCACCTTCCATATTGGGATTGGTAGCCACCAGGATCTCGCTGATCGGTTCACCCTCCTGGCGAGCCAGTAATGAGTCGATCCGAAGATCTTCGGGCCCAATACCTTCGACCGGGTTGATGACACCGTGCAACACATGATACAGGCCCCGATACGCGCCCGTACGCTCGATAGCGACCACGTCTAAGGGTTCTTCTACCACGCAGAGGATGTGTATATCACGTGAGGCATCACTGCAGATCGAACAGGGATCTGCGATCGAGAGATTCTGGCAACGGCTGCAAAAGACGATGCTTGTCTGCAATTCGCCTATCGCAGCCGACAGCTCTTGCACTTGTTCTGCCGGTGCGCGCAGCAGGTAAAAGGCAAGCCGCGAGGCGCTTTTGGGGCCGATGCCCGGCAGACGCGTCAAGGCGTCGATAAGGCGCTGGATAGGTTCAGCAACAATTTGCATGGATTACAGCAATCCTGGTGGCAGATCGATCCGGTCGGTTAGCCCGCCCATGGCCTGGTTAGCCATTTCACGGGACTGATCAAGCGCTTCGTTGACAGCAGCGAGTACAAGATCCTGCAGCATCTCTACATCCTCAGGATCGACCACCTCGGGCGCAATCGTGATGTCTTGTATCTCTTGTTGCCCAGTGGCGACGACTGTGATGACGCCTCCACCGACACTGACCGAGACGGTTTCCTCCTTCAGTGCATCTTGTGCGGCCAGCATCTGCTCTTGCAACTGCTGCATCTGCTGCATCTGCGCCATCATATCGCCGCCTCCACCTCCGCCTCCAGGGCGGCTGCCGGGTGAACGATAACCTCGTTTTGCCTTACGTTTCTTAGCCATAGTTTGTTGACTCTATTATGGAATGGTTCGGGTTTGAATCAGGGTAGTTCATTAGAATCGACTCGTGTGATCTTAGCGCCGTACTCGTCAACTGCTTTGCGCACCACTGGATCTTCGGTGAGACTGGGAGGCGAAGGCTCTGACTGTGCCTCTATAGCAGGAGCCAGCGAAGGAGTTGGGTTTGTCTGCGGCGATCGAGTGACTGCAGTCGCTGGCCATGAAGGCTCGTAGTCATCACTGACGAGACGCACGCTGATCGGGCGTCCCAAGACCGATGATACCACCTCGGTTACTACATCGATTGAACCCTCGACCTGTTCGCGATGGAAGTCATGGCGAAAGCTTATGACAAAGGCATCTTCTATTACTCCCTGAGGCGCACCAGACCGCAGCATCGCCTGCGCACGCGGGCTGTGTTTGCGTATGACCTGGATGATGCGATTCCATTGCTGTTGTATGTCTTCGCCAGGTTCCATGGCCGCTGCCGCTCTTTGGTCGGGCGCCGAATCCTTGGCGGCAGGTGTCATTAGGGGAACAGCAGGTTTCGCCGTTGTACGTTTTTCCACTTCGACAGGCGCAGACACACTAACCACCTCACCTAGGCCAACAGTATCCAGAAGTGCCAGCTCCAAGGGCAGATAACCGGCAAAGGGCGTTTTCAAGGCCATTCCTGCCTCGTTAAGCACACGGATCGCGTGCAACAACTGCGTCGATTGAAATAAATCGGCCTGTCTTTGCGCCTCGGCCAGCATGCTGTCGGGAAGATCAACCAGGCTGGTATCTTTCCCTACATTGAGTAACAACAAAATGCGCAAATGCTCGATCATCTGGCTGACCAATTGGCTAAGTTCTACGCCCTCGCCTATCAGCTTATGTAGTTGGTTCAGTACGTTGGCCGCATCACCGCTGGCAATGACATCGATTAGATCACTGACGGCGGCCCCTGAGACCATGCCAAGGACATCACGCACCAATTCTGCATTCACTTCCACATGCCCGTAGGCCGTGATTTGGTCGAGCAGACTGATGGCGTCCCGCATGGATCCTGTAGCACTGCGGGCGATGATCCCCAATCCCTCCGGCGTGATCTGAACCCCCTCAAGATCCGCAATCTCGTCCAGATGTGCGGTAATGTCACGCGTACTAATTCGATGAAAATCAAAACGTTGGCAACGTGAAAGCACGGTCGCCGGGATCTTGTGAGGCTCAGTTGTAGCAAGAATGAAGATCACATGCGCGGGCGGTTCCTCTAATGTCTTCAACAAGGCGTTGAAGGCTGAGGTGGAGAGCATGTGTACTTCATCGATCACGTAGACCTTGTAATCGGCCTCGCTGGGCGCAAAGGCTACACGGTCTCGCAACTCCCGCACATCGTCAACGCTGGTGTTGGAGGCAGCATCGATTTCGATCAGATCCAGTAAACGTCCTTCGTTGATCGCCACACAGATCGGGCAGCTATTGTCAGGTCGGGCATCTACATCCTTGGCCTGACAATTAACGGCCTTAGCCAGAATCCGTGCGGTGCTGGTCTTGCCCGTACCACGCGGGCCGGTCAACAGGTAGGCATGGCCTATGCGCTCCTGTCGTAGGGCGTTACGTAATGTCTCGGCCACATGCTTCTGCCCGATAACTTCTTCAAAGGTCTGCGGCCTGTAACGGCGGTAAAATGCTTGAGCCATATATCAAATCTGTCCGAAAAATCACCAATCAGGAGATGGTCATCTAAGAGATGGTCATCTAGGAGATGGTCATTTGAGAGGCGACAACCTCCGTGATGGTATCATCTGGAACAGGGGGAGTCAAGGCAATGGAACAGGTGGCAGGTGGCAGGTCGCAAGTGGCGAGTGGCGAGTGGCGAGTGGCGAGTGGCAGGTCGTAAGTTGTGATGTACAAACATCATGTAACACGCCATCTACAACCTCCCCTGAATTCTGCCATGAGTAGCGTAACCCATGTTACAATAACAGAACACTCATGCAGTGGTCAGTGCCACTGGTCCACCATTTGATCCAACAGCAGAAAACATGATAGATATCGTTTATGCTCTCAACGCTCTGATTATCGTAGCGATCCCCTTACTTCTGGGATGGTATCTGGTACGACGATTTGGTCTTGTGTGGCGACTATTTGTCGTTGGCATGGTCACATTTGTGCTGGCCCAGATCTTCCATATCCCCATCGATGCCGGTTTGACGCTGGCGTTCCAACAGGGGTTGCTTCCACAGCCGGCGCTCAACCAGGCGCTGGCCAATGCCATCATCTTCGGCCTGACCGCGGCGCTGACGGCGGAGTTGACCAAGTATTTCGTGCTCAGGGCATCTTTGCAAGAAGCGAGATCCTGGGGTTCGGCTCTGTTGTTTGGCACAGGCTATGGTGGAGCCGAAATGATCCTGGTCGGGCTCGTGGCCGGATTTACCTTCGTGAGCCTGAGCATGATGCGCCAGAACGGCGACACTCTATCCTCGCTTACGCCAGACCAGGTAGCTCAACTGCAAGAGCAACTGACTGCCTATTGGTCAGCGCCATGGTATGATGTTTTCGCCGACGCCATTAAAAGTATAGCGGCGCTTTGTTTACAGATCAGTTATACCGTGCTACTCGTGCAAGTCTTTTTGCGAGCTGAACTACGCTGGTTCTTGTTTGCTTTGGGCTGGCACTGGCTGGCCGAGAGCCTTCGCATTTACGCTGATTTTACCTTTGGGCTAAGTGCATCGCTGCTCGTGTTGATCCTTGCGCTAATTGGACTTGGCATTGTCATCCTTTTGCGTATTCCAGAATCTACCTGCGAAAAGGACATAGGCCAGGAAAGCAGCAGGTAAAACTAAATGACTTCGGCCCTTTCGGCATATAGCTGGCCCCTACAGGAAAAACAGTCAATTTGGGGCAAGGACCACCACGCAACACGTGTTCCTCTCGAAATAAACGACAACCAGGGCAATGATCCACACAGAAGAACTAACTCGAACCTTCGAATTGAAAGAGGGGCAAACACTGACCGCCGTAGACGCTCTCAGCATCGACGTGCACAAGGGTGAGGTTTTTGGCTTCCTCGGCCCCAATGGCGCTGGCAAAACCACAACGATCCGCATGTTGAGCTGCCTGATCGAGCCCACAGCCGGGCGGGCGACGATCAATGGTTACAGCGTGGGGGAAGACAACGCCCGCATCCGCCGCGGTGTCGGTATACTCACAGAAACGCCGGGCATGTATGATCGCCTCAGCGCTGCCTATAACCTGACCTTTTTTGCCAAACTCTACGGCGTCAAGGATGTAGAGGGACAGGTCGAGAGATACCTGCGTATGTTGGGGTTGTGGAGCCGGCGCCAGGATGAGGTGGGGAGTTTTTCGAAAGGCATGCGCCAGAAGTTAGCCTTGGCCCGGGCCTTGCTACATGAACCCGATCTGGTTTTTTTAGATGAACCGACCTCCGGCCTGGACCCCGAAGCGGCGCACCTGGTGCGAGATTTCATCTCAGAGATGAGCGATCAGGGTCGCACCATATTCCTCTGCACCCACAATCTGGATGAAGCCGACCGCCTGTGCGACCGCATCGCCTTATTCAAGAC
>PIVW01000934.1 GCA_003353825.1 Chloroflexota bacterium | reverse complement strand
ACGCCCGATTTCGAATTTCTTCGTATCAGACATGTTTCCATAATACTGGCTTTTGTTCAGATGCATCAGGGCGATTGCATTAAAAGTTGATTGCTGACAATACTTTAGCGAGATATGTGTTATCCCAACCGGCTTTGAGCCGTTTATTTTTGACACCCATCTTGGCCGTCTTTTCTTGGCCAATCAAACTCACCGCAATGTGTCGGATCACGCCCATGTTCTCGGCGGCATTTCCGTGGTGGATTCTCGAGTCGTCTTCGCCGAAAGCTACATCCAGGACCCAATGCAGAGAGTTTTCAACCATCCAATGGGCGCGAACCACTTCGCCCAGACGCAACGCATTGGCATCCAGACTGGAAATGAAATACCGTCGTTGACAACTCACCTTTTTTCCGATCTGCCGTTGGGCTTCGATCATGCCGATACTCTGGAGTCCTTTCCATGCTGCTTTCTGAGGATAGTCATCCAGGTTGTCCGTCACCCAACAGCGTCGGGTCTCGATCCGTCCGTGCCCCTCATCTCGGGTCTCCCAAGAGTCGATGTGCGGATCTTTCTCTACGGTCTTTTCGTCTCCGGCAAAACATTGCTGGGCATAGGTCCACAGCTTTTTCTGATTGGCTTTGAGGGTTATTACGTAATCGGCTTCCTGTTCGACGATCTGTTCAACAATCTCCTTCTGGCAACCGATGGCATCAATCGTCACAATACAGCCTTTCAGCACCAGGACGCGAAGCAGTTCCGGAATAGTCGTAATCTCGTTGGAATCTTCCTCGGTGTTGTATTGTCCCAAGACGACGCGATTCGCCGTCGCCCAGGCATTGACCATATGCAGCGCCTTTTTGCCCAACGCCGTATCATAGGAATGGCGTGCCGTCTTGCCATCCACGGCCACTACCTGTCCGGGCAACTGCTGGATAACCGCTTGAATCCATTGACTGTAACATTCCTGGAACGCGGCAGGAGAGATCAGCGAAAACACCCGACCAAACGTGTCATGGGAAGGGATCCCATTGGGCAAACGCAGAAAGGTCTTGAACCAGTCGTATTTGGCCTTTCCAAACGTTTCGATAGCTACCCAGTCATCGGCACCACAGATGCCCCCACAGATGGAAATAACCAGGATATCGATCAGCAGATGGCGCTTCTTCCGATCCAGCCGGGGATCGGGAACCTGGGAAAAGTGATCGATCAGATGAGCCGCAGGTAAATCGGACATGGGGTGCTTTCTCCTCGCAAGATTAGCTCCTTTCAAAACCCTCTTTCGGTGAGGAGAAAAGTAACACAACCTCATGTCAGTAAACAGTTTTTAATGCAATCGCCCTGCACAGCCGCTCCTCAATCCCAACACTCGAATAAAGACAGCTTGCTGCTGTCTGCTGTGCTGTTTGGGAGGAAGGGGAGGAGGGGGTGGAGATTTCTCTTGTCATTGTATCGCCCTGTTCCACACTTTTGGGTTTGGAAATCATATCCCACGCTCTACAGTTCTATCAGGATGCCCTGATGCCAGATAGTCCCCCTCATCGAACCGTCATCTTTGCCCATACCCGGAGTGGAAGCACG
>PIVW01000351.1 GCA_003353825.1 Chloroflexota bacterium | reverse complement strand
TTCAAAGTTCCTCCGCCGCAGTGGCGGCCCCACAAGCAACGAGGGCGGCCATCGCTAGAGGCTTTACGCCTCATTCAACGATGGTGTCCTACTCCCAGTTGAAGTGCAGTCCTACCCTCCAGAAGCGTAGCGACAAATACCACCAATTTGCGATAACTTTTTTCTGGAGTTGCTTTAGTCCAGCAGCATGTGCTCAGCTCGGATCAGACGCCGCGTCCCCGTCTCGGCGCGCAGAACCAGGGAATGCGTTTCAGCGCGGCCACTACGATAGCGCACGCCATCGAGCAAGGGGCCTTCGGTAACGCCGGTGGCCGAGAAAAATATCTCGTTGCTGGTGACCAGTTCGTTGCAACTCAAAATAATATCGGGGTCTAGGCCCACATCGACACACTGCTCACGCTCCACATGGGTTTGTGGCGCCAGGCGCCCGAGCATTGCCCCGCCTAGTGCCTTCACTGCACAGGCTGCTGTCACACCCTCCGGCACACCCCCAACGCCCATAAGCACATCGAATCCACTGTTGGGTGTAGCTGCTAAAATGGCCCCACCGATATCGCCCTCGTTGTAAAGAGCCACGCGCGCGCCTGCCATACGGATCTCTTCAATCAAATCGGCATGGCGGGGGCGATCAAGCACAAAAACAACCAGATCGCGCACTTCTTTGCCTTTGACGCGGGCAATCAGGGCCAGGGTCCAGGCTGCCGGGGCCTCCATACATTCGGGCACCAGGGCGCCGGCCACATCACGGTCGACAACGATCTTGTGCATGTAAACCACGACAGAAGGGGGCGCCGACCACAACGAACCGCGTGGGGCCGCGGCCACGACCGATAGAGCGCCGGATCGACCCTCCATGAGCAAGCGGGTGCCATCGACAGGGTCCACAACAACATCCATCTCTGGCCCTATACCCGTGCCAATAACATTGTCACTATCGAGAGGTGAATGGAGGCCGCTCTTCCCCTCTTCGCCAATGACAACATAGCCCTTCATATCCACTTCATTGAGCGCTTCGCACATCGCATCTATGGCATTTCTGTCGGCCTCATTACGCCGGCCACGGCCCATCCAGCGTCCTGCCCGGATGGCGGCCCCTTCAGTCGCGCGTACCAGGTCGAGCCCCAGATTTCGCCTTCTTCGGCCTAAGGTCTTTTCTGCTTCCATTGCTTGTTTTTCCTCCTGCTAAAAGATTTTGCAAAAATTCTTGGGAAATCCGTATCCCTGGGTTTTAAGCAATCATATCTACCGCTTCCAGGAGATGGGCTGTATCCCAACTGACCATACCACCATCTAAGACCTGCAAATTGTCGTAGCCTTGCTCGAGCAAGGCTTGGGCTGCACGGCGGCTGCGCCGACCGGTGCGACACACCAGAATAAGTGGGCGCTCGCGCGGCAGATCTGGTATGCGCGTCAGTAGCTTGGGCAGGGGCACATTTCTGGCTTCGGGGATATGCCCTCGCCTGAATTCCCTCGGTTCTCGGACATCGATGACCAGGGAAGGATTCGCACTCCGCAAGTTGGCATACAGATACTTTGCCGGGATCTGCGTGATCAGACTTTTGTCGAAATCTCGGTTGGCTGGGAGATCCAGATGGAAGGTCGGGCGGGGGAGAATCTGGCATTCTTTAAAAGCGCGGATTTCACACTCGTAGATACAGATGGCCGGATCAAGCACACGGTGGAAAATATGGGAGATGGCATCGTCCTCATCCAGGAAATGATCTTCGCCGACATAGTCGAAAAAGCCAGAGTTGTGCATGAATCTATCCACCACAGGCCGTACTTTCGCGAAATAGACATCGCCTCCCCGATCACGATACGTTCCCACAACCGATTCTAACATGTGAATGCCACTGATATCCACATGCTGTACGTTTTGCAGTCGTAAAAGGAGATAGCGTTGGCCTGGATGGCGGTCCATATTGTCCAAGATCTCTTCTTCGACATGATTGACGGCGCCAAAATAAAGATCACCCAGGATCTCTGTGACGGCAAGTTGCGGGCATTGGTCTTTGTCGGGCTGGTGGTGGAGATGCCTGTAATCATCGTCTGGCAACATGGTTTGCACTCTGGGTGTGCTGGTTTTCATCAGGTAATAGGCCAGAGACATAATGATACCGGTCAGTACGGCAAACTGCAGGGGCAAGAACAAAGTGCCCAGCAGCGTGATCACCATGATCGCAGCATCGCCGCGCGTGGAGTTCCAGATTCGGACCATCTCTTTACGATCTACCATGCCATAGGCCGTGACGATCAGAACCGCTGCCAGCGCAGTCCGGGGGACATAGACCGCATAAGGTGCGAATACAAGCATCGCTAGCAAGACAAAAATGCCGGAGAAAACGCTAGACAGGCCGGTCTGAGCACCTGATTCGTAGTTGACCGCCGAGCGGGTAAATGATCCTGAAGTTGTATAACCGGAGAAAATACCACAGGCGATGTTGGCAAGCCCTTGTCCGACAAACTCCTGATTCGAATCCAAACGCTGGCCGGTCTGGCTGGAGATCGACCGGGCAATGGACATCGCCTCGACCAATCCGATAGCTGCGATGGCTAAGGCCCCAGTCGAAATCTGGTTTATCATCTGCACATTGAGCAGAGGTAGCTCGGCGATTGGAGGAAAGCTACGCGGTAGTTCGCCGATCACCTGTACGCCGATTTGGTCGAGATCCAATAATGCTACTATCACTGCTGAGCCCACCATGGCAATTAGGGCGGCGGGGAGCGCCGGAAAATAGCGCTTGATCAACACGATCACGGCAACGGTCCCCAATCCTAACAGTAGCGTAACGATATGGGTATCGGGGAGGTTGTATCCCAAGGTGGTTACGGTTTCGATCAGGGCGGGAGAGCTGGGGATAGTCAGGCCAAGAAGCTGGCGTAGTTGATTGAAGCTAATGAGAATGCCGGCCCCCGCCGTGAACCCTACGATCACCGAATCGGAGACGAAATTGACCAGAATTCCCAGTTTGAGGAGCCCCATGAGCAGGCGGAAAACGCCCACCATGAGTGTCATCATGCCGGCAGCCGCAAGGTACTGGGGGGAACCGACGGCGAAAAGGGGGATTAATGTCGAGAGTACGAGCAACGACGCTGCATTGGTCGGGCCTGTGTGCAGTTGCGCAGAAGAGCCCCACAGGGCCCCGACAATGGCGGCGACAATCGCTGAATACAGACCCATCGCCGGTGGTAATTCAGCGATCATGGCATAGGCGATGGCCTGTGGCAACAAAATGACCGCTACCGTTAAACCTGCAACAAGATCTGGTCGAACATTGCCCAACTTATACGCGCGCAGTATCTTGACCGGTCGCCCAAAGTAGGTAAGTGAAGATCCCAGTGAAGTGAAGAGTGGTTTAGGTGCGGTCAATTCCATAGTCTACAACGAGACGCCGTTGGTTCGCCCTGCGCTGGCTGCGAAGTCAGTTGGCGAGAGTGGCATCAAGTGTATTGTATCAGAGCCAACTCGGTTCGTACAGGGTATTGAGGGGTAAGAGCGGCTGAAATCAAACATTAATAAGGGGGATGACCACAAGTGACCATCCCCCATTGAGACATCTATTGTTTATGCGAGCCAGCGGCTCAAGAGTCGATAAACTCCATAGGTGAGATTATTTTCAGCATCTCATCAGTCAGATCTTGTTTGCCGGAGTACTAGCTCTCCTCGATGCTTATCGTATCGATGAAATCGCCCTGTTCAATGGCGAAAAGCACATCTTCTCCTGCTGTAAGACGGCCAAAGACGCTGTGTTTGCCATCCAGCCAGTCGGTGGCAACGTGGGTGATAAAGAATTGGCTGCCGTTGGTGCCGGGACCGGAATTGGCCATACTGAGGACGCCAGGTCCATCATGTTTGAGTCCGGGATCGAACTCATCTTTGAATTGATATCCGGGTCCACCTCGGCCTGTGCCGGTGGGATCGCCCCCTTGGATCATGAAATCGTTGATGACACGGTGAAAGGGGCAGCCATCATAATAGCCTTCTCGAGCGAGAAAGAGGAAGTTGTTGACAGTGATGGGGGTTTTGTCGGCATATAAGTCGACCTTCAGATCGCCTTTACTTGTCTTGATGGTAGCTGCGTAGGTTTTGGTAACGTCGATGGTCAGGGGGGGGGGCTGCTGCGTAACGAGCCATATTGTTGGTTATCAGTTTAATGGTGGAGTGAAAGATGAGTGGGATGTAAAGCTACCGAGTCTCGATATCGATACGTTCGATCGTCAGGCCGGGTTCGGTGGCTGTGGCGGGGTCTCGGATGGGGATGCTCTGAAGTATATCCATGCCTTCGATGATTTCGCCAAATACTGTGTGCATATCGTCCAGCCATGGTGTGGGAACAAGCGTCACAAAGAATTGGCTACCGTTGGTGTCGAAGCCGGCGTTGGCCATACTGAGGATTCCCTCGCGATCATGGCGCAACTCACTAACAAACTCATCTGCGAATTTGTAGCCAGGTCCACCTGCTCCCGTAGCGGTGGGATCGCCGGCCTGGGCCATAAACTCTTCGATAACGCGGTGGAAGCTGGTGCCATCGTAAAAGCCATTCTCGGCGAGGAGGACAAAGTTATTGACGGTGGTCGGAGCCTGTGCTTCAAAGAGATCGAGAGTGATGTCACCGATATCTGTGCGCAGAACGGCAACATAATCCTGCGTGGTATCGATCTCCAGAACTGGCGCTGTGGTGTAGAAACCGTCACGATCGGCAGGGTCCAGATCGCTGAGAGGACGTTCGCCTTCCGCAGGCGAGGTTGGGCGTACAGGTTCAGGTGTGGGTGTCGGTTCAGGCAGATTTGAGGCATCAGCTAATTCGATATCCACACGTTGCAGTAACGTTCCCGGTGTCTCGGGCGCTGTGCTGGGGTCTCGTAGTTCGAACTGGTTCAGGACATCGATACCTTCGACAACGAATCCCAAGGGTGTATAACGATCAGCCAGCCAGTTTGCATCACGTAGTGTGAAGAAGAATTGGCCGTTGTTGCTGTCAGGACCTGGTTGGGTTGCTCCAAACCATCCCGGCTCAGCAAAAACACCTGCGACCAGTTCGTCATCGATCACATAGCCGGGAGAACCTGTGCCATCTTCCAAGGGATCACCGCCAATTGCCACCAGCTCTTCGGCGACCTGGAAATGAGTTCCGTCATAATAGCCGGCGTTAGCCAGGGCAATGAAGTTGTTGACATTGTTGGGAGCGTGTTCGGGCATGAGTTCGACTACGATGTCACCGGCATCGGTACGGAATGTTGCAATGTAGATCTGCCCCGGTTCGATCACGTTGCTCGGGGCCGAATTCCAATAGTTTACCCGTTCGGCCGGTGGCATGGCCGACATGAAATGATCTGAGGCGTTTGCATCTGGGGCGTAGGGTGTAGGGCTAGGCGTAGGGGTGGGTAGGCTGGACTCTGAAGCTTCGCTGATCTCTACCGTGTAAAGTGTATCCCCAACGAAATCCGGATTCTGTTCCGGGTCACGGCGGGTCAACAAATCGAGCACCTCGATGCCTTGGACAACTTCGCCAAATATGGTGTGATTGCCATCCAACCAGGGCACTGCGGCGAACGTGATAAAAAACTGGCTGCCATTGCTATCGGGGGCGCCGGGGTTGGCCATAGCGAGCAAGCCGGCGCGATCAAAGCTCAGACTGAGATCGATCTCATCGGGGAATACATAGCCCGGACCGCCGCTACCTGTGCCGGTGGGATCGCCAGCCTGGGCCATGAAGTCATCGAGGACGCGATGAAATGTGGTGTTGTCGTAAAAGCCTTCCCGCGCAAGGAAAACCAGGTTATTGACGGACAATGGGGCTTTGTCTGCATAGAGTTCGATGACGATATCGCCCTTTTCGGTCTTCAAGGTGGCAAGATAGATGGTCTCAGGGTCAATGGTCAGAGGAGGTGCATCGGGCCAGGACAAGGTGGGCGCCTCGCCTTCAGGCTCTACTACTTCGGCATTCTCTGCCTCTTCCACCGCTGCAGGTGTATCGGCAACTGGTGCATCCGTTGGGGCCTGGTCGCCACTGCAAGCAGCAATTAAAACTGCCGCCAATAGAATCAACGTGGTGATAAGTAAGTGCTTTTTCAAGGAACTATACCTCTTTTGAGTGTGGAGATGGGTAAATACGTTGGTGATAGGGGTTAGCTATACTGACAATGGGCATAAACTCCCATTTCAATAGAACGCAGATTTCGTAGATAAGGCGGATTCTCGTAGATAAAAATCAAAAAATCCGTGTAAATCTGTCGAATCAGCGTCATCAGCGTTCCATTTTGCGTTTTTCTGAAGAGTTGTTCGATGTGCAAAAATGTGACTTTGTGACCGTGTTGAGTATA
>PIVW01000933.1 GCA_003353825.1 Chloroflexota bacterium | reverse complement strand
TATACCTGATCGCTAGTAGCGATGAAAGCACGCAGATTTGGGCCCACGGCGAGAGCCGTGACTTGTTCGGCTAGCAAGGGCTGCAATGGACGGTATTGCCGCTGGAAAGCCAGCCGCATACTGAAGTGATAAATAGCTTCATCGAGGGGGTCAAAGAGATAAATTGATGGATCAGGTGGCGGGGCAAACTGCATCTGGCTAAAATTAGTATCTTGCATATAGGGGCCATTTTGATAACCAGCACGCAGATCGATATATTCAGCTGGCTCGGTGCATCGGGTAGGTGCATCTACATACGAACTGTACGTACACAGCGTCATATGTCCGTCATCATGCAAGAGATATAGTTCGCCATTATTTACCACCATCGAGATAACGCTTTGCAGAGGAGGAACCTGATTACCGAAGAAATATGTAGGCAATTCTGTGTAGCCATCAATACCCCAATATATCCAAACTGCATTCGTTTGGGGATCAAGCACATAAATATTGCCGCCATCTAGAGCAAAAGCTTTGGGATTACCCCAATTAATGTCGGGAGGCGCCATTTGCAGAGCCAGAGGGGGGTTATCTTGCCCAGGTATACAGCGCAGTAAATTGCCATTGGCATCCATGCCCAACAAAGTGGCACCATCTTCCTGCCCCCGGGTTGGACATACTCCGCTTCCCCCGTTCAGAACTATCCGATCCTTTTCTGCGGTCAATACGATACGAACAAGTGGCTGTTCGGGAGTCCTTCCAACTACGATGGACTCTTTGGAAACAACTCCTACTACAGCGACATGGACCCCAGTGTGGAGGGTATCCAGTACAAGTACACGATGGGCATGTTCAATGCAGAACAGGTCGCCCTCAGCTCGTCTATTTGGGGCACGACAGAACGGCCCGGAGCGATCGGGGTGTTGTGGAACGGCGGCGGCCAATCCCAAACCATGACCGATGATGCCTGTCGGCAGTTTGCGCACCTCATGTACGTGGTCAGTTCCCGATTTGGCGGCAACAAGGACGAGATCATCACCTACGGAGGGTCGCGGGGAGGCTCGCCGGCCCTGCAGATGGCATGCAAGCCGGTCTCGATTCCCGAGGAGCATGAGTACAGGATTCTGGCCGTATGCGCATCGGCCTTCATCGGCAAGACCGGGTCCACCGCGCAGTTGCAGTCGATGACCTATCCTGTGCACCAGGGTTTCGTGTGCGCGTATGCAGGGTGGAGAAACGCCTGGAAGCCTCATTGGACCTATCCCAGCTTTCCTGAATTCGACGAACCGACGGAGCTGCAAGGGCTGACGCAAAGGGAGGTGCTGTTGAAGGTGCTGACCGGGACGTCCGACTGGGTGGATGCAGACACCAATTACTCCCTTTGCTCTGACGGCCACATCGAGGGCCTCGCACAGATGGATCCCATCGTGCACCTGCAGATGGGATCCCACGACTCGCAAGCGCCATACCTCTATCAGCTGGATTTCCTGGATCTGGTGAGAAGCGGAACCGGTATCAATCCAAGGGTAGATCACGCCATGCGCGGGGGGCACTACCAGGGGTACGTGCAGTACGAGTCCAA
>PIVW01000932.1 GCA_003353825.1 Chloroflexota bacterium | reverse complement strand
TCAATAACTTGGGGGAACTAACCCGTCCACGAAGGTGGACGTTCGGCGTAGGTTCGTAGAACCCCGCCCTCAGAGCCCGAATTCATTCGGCGAGTGCCCCGGAATATTGAGAAGATACCTTCCATCTTCTGGTGTAAAGAAAACGCTGAGGTTGTTTTGATGTTACGCTCCTATTTCAAAGCAGGACGCTGGAAAAACTTCTGCCAATTGGCCCATTCTCACCTCTCTCTCTTGGCTTCATGACCGTATTTCTGTAACCGTGAAAATGGGAATGCGCCCTATCAACAATCATATCGTGCTCAAAGGTGCTACCGGTTTACGGCATTGTCGGGCGACAGATCTGGGCAACCTGGTTTCGCATGCGAGGCCTCTTGAGCAGCTGCCGACTCGATCTCTCTAGAGTCATCACGCACGAATACGCACTCGCCAATTACGAAAAAGCCATCCGCGTCATGCAGAACGGCCAAAGTGGCAAGGTCGTCATGTATCCTGGTGGCGTTCCCGCCTAAAGCTTTTTCAGCAAAATAATGATCCAATTCAACCTGAAAAAGCCTCAAGCGAATTCCTCAATGGCGCAAATCTCTGGATCATTATTTCATGGAATTCGCCTAACCCGCACTACATTCCGAGGCCTTTATGTCTACACCCAACAAGCACGATTTCATCCGTGAAGATATCGATCACCTGAAAAGCGAAAATATGCTTATCAGCATCCGTACCATGGAGTCGGCAGCAGATGGCTGGATGATGGTCGATGGCTCACGCGTACTCAATTTTTGCACCAACAATTACTTGGGGCTGGCCAATCACCCCCGGCTGTGGCAGACCGCAAAACAGGCAATCGATATCTGGGGAGTGGGATCGGCGGCAGTACGAACTATCGCCGGCGCCACGGCGCCGCACCTGGAACTGGAGCGCAGATTGGCTGCGTTCAAGGGGGTGGAGGATGCCCTATTCGTTCAGAGTGGCTTCTGCGCAAACCAGGCGGCGATAGCGCCTTTGGTGGGCAAGGGAGATGTGATTTTCTCCGACCGGCTCAATCATGCTTCCATTATCGATGGCTGTCGCTTAGCCCGAGCCAAGATCATCGTATACGAGCACAATGATCCCAGCGATGCCGATGCCAAGATCAGCGAACACTTACCGCAGTATCGCCGCGGTCTCCTGGTAAGCGATGGCGTCTTCAGTATGGATGGCGACATCGCACCATTGGATGAACTCTACGAGGTAGCTGAACGACATGGCGTCTTGACCATGGTCGATGATGCGCACGGTGAAGGGGTATTAGGACATGGGGGACGAGGTATCGTCGATCATTTCGGACTGCATGGTAAAATCGATGTAGAAATCGGTACACTTTCGAAAGCATTCGGCGTGATAGGTGGCGTCATCGCCGGTAAAAAACTGATCATCGATTATATTCGCCAGAAAGCCCGACCTGTGTCAGCAATTCCCGGTTTGAGAGAAAGGGTGCCGCCTGGTCATTTGCAGGATTGTTTTTCGTAAAGAATAAGCGTACAATTGCGTGTAAGAGTCCCGAAATTGGGGTCCGTAACCGTGATT
>PIVW01000931.1 GCA_003353825.1 Chloroflexota bacterium | reverse complement strand
GCTGTGGAGGTACAGAATAAAAAGAGATGAGAAAGGCGACATAGTCAAACACAAGGCTAGGTGGTGCGTGGACGGATCCCGAGAGGACATCAAGCGACCCCCAGAAGCCAAGTACTCACCGGTGGCAGAGATGTCCACAATTAGATTAATCTTCTCTATAGCGGTGGCGAATGGACAGGTAGTACTGCAGGCTGATTTCCCAAATGCGTATTTAAATGCAGAGATACAGGAGGAAATATATGTGATCCAACCAAAAGGTCTAGAGCAAGCAGGGAAAGAAGACCATGTGTGTATGCTACAGAAGGCACTCTGTGGGACATCTACGAGCGGAAAAATGTGGCATGAGACGTTGAAGACCTCCGTGAGGACGCTGGGATATCAACAATCCAAGATTGACCACTGTTTGTTTTTCAGGCACAAAGACGGGTTCAAGGAGCTGCTCACCATATACGTGGACGACATCTTAGTCACAAGCAGCGGTGGGGTCAAGAGGACTGAGCAGCAGCTCGATGAACTGGCTGAGACACATGACATTAAAAGGTTAGGAGCTGCGACCTTCATGCTGGGCATGGGGGTGAGCCAGGGGCTAGGCAGAATCAAGTTAGAACAGCGGGCGTACACGGCAAGCATCCTAGAAGAAGCCGACTATGCAAATGCGAAGCCAAGAAGTACACCGTGGGATGCCCACATTCAAGACAATGACGAACCATTAGAAAAGGCATCGATCGCAGTCTACAGGAGAATAGTGGGGCAGCTCATGTACCTGAGCACGGTGACCAGGCCAGACCTCGCCTTCGCAGTTGGCAGATTGGCCTCCGGCTTCCACAAACCGACGAAGGCCATGTGGGAGAGGGTCAAAAGGGCACTAAGATATTTGAGCGGTTCCAGAAATTGGTACATACAATACGAACGGTCCAGCGGCCCCATGAGGCTCGAGACTTACGTGGACACTTCATACGCGACGGACCCGGTGCGCCGGAGGAGCATCACCGGGTACGTAATCTGCCTAGGGGGTGGTCCGATTGCCTGGAGGAGCCATCTTCAGTCTACCGTCGCAGACTCCCCGAATGCAGCCGAGTATATAGGAATATACGAGGCAGTAGTCGCCACAATGGGGATCAAGAACCTAGTGGGGGAGCTAGGAATAGATGTGGGGACGCCGGTGATTTACGAAGACAATGATGGAGCAAGACGGCTGGCAACGGACGGCATGGGCCAGAAAAGGGCCAGACACCTCGACGTTAAACATCACCTTGTGCAAGACCTGTGCAGGGACGGCGAGATAGAAGTGGTGAGACTGCCTGGAAAGGATCAGCCTGCCGACTTGCTGACAAAGGGATCCCACACTGCGAAGGTACATTCTCACCTCAGAAAGCGTTTAGGAATCATGACAAACGCAGTAGATTGCGTTAGTCAAGGGGGTGGTGTTGTGTTGTAAGTATTACAGGGCTTGCGCCGTCTACACCATGACTCGTTGTTTGGAGCAAAGTATAACACTGGCCTGCAGTGGACCAAATTAGTCCCCATAACCTCGGGAGCTCGGTCAAGTCATTGATACAGATAGCG
>PIVW01000350.1 GCA_003353825.1 Chloroflexota bacterium | reverse complement strand
CTTCGTCCAACACTGACGGAGATAGGGGCCCCACCGGTTTCTCCAATACCGAATTAACGCGATCCAGGCCCTGGCCGGGGCTGGAGAAATCGGTGTCGTGCACGTTCATCATGTGATCGGCGCCGACTGGCGCCACAGCATAACCGACGGCCATCGCATGTTTGAGTCGAGGTTCGTGCATGGGCAGTTCCTGACCTTTGGCGGTGATATCGAATGCCTCGGTTGCCGGACCGTAACGTTGACTCATGCGCGCCACACCCTCGGCCATGAAGTCGCCGAAGCCCTGCCGTTGGGCGATCATCTCCACAGAACGCAATAGCACTTTGGCATCGCCCCAACGGTAGGCCAATCCACCGGTTTCTTCTTCGGTGATTATGTCCCGGGCAAAAGCCTCCATCACAAATCCGATGGAAGCGCCTGTTGAGATGGCATCGAGACCGTAGGCGTTGGCCAGTTCATTGGCCTTGGCAACGGCGAGATTGTCATCCACGCCACAAGTGGGACCGAAGGCAGCCATCGTCTCATATTCAGGACCGCCATAATCGGGATCGAGTTTGCGGTAGGGGTCAGGATCGTCATGCTCGAAGACTTGTTTGCAAGTGATAGGGCAGGCCTGGCAGGTATCTCGTTCTTTGAGGAACATCTCGTAATTGCGTTCGCCGCTGAGCAGCGCCCGGTTTTCAAACATGGGTTCGCTGAAGTTTTTTGTGGGTAAGGCGCTCACCGCTCCCCAGTTCATCAAGGAATCTTGAGTGCCCCTGCCAATGCCAGCTGTCGCCCATGCAGCCAGTTCTTTATAGTTGGCGCCCAGCCATTTGGCAACACCATTCAGCTCCTTACGTGCGGCTACCGGCGCCGGCATGGCACCGCGTACGGCCACCGCTTTCAGGTTCTTCGATCCCATGACTGCGCCCAAACCATTGCGACCGGCCGCACGGTTTATATCACTCATGACCGCGGCATAGCGCACCAGATTTTCTCCGGCGGGACCGATCTGCGCCACCCGTATCCGATCATCAGCCAATTCTGCGAGGATGGCGCCCTGTGCCGGTGCAGTCTTCAATCCCCACAGGTGCTGGGCGGAACGGATCTCGACAGCGCCGTCCTTTATCCAAAGATAGACCGGTGAAGCAGCCCGGCCTCGAATCACCAGGGCATCATAGCCCGACCTTTTGAATTCATGTCCCCACCATCCCCCTGCCTCGGAACTGCCGATGGCGCCCGTCAGTGGCGACTTCCCGCCAACGCCGTGCCGACCGGCGCCGGGCAGGTTCGTACCTTGCATGATGCCCGGAGCGAAGATCAAGAGATTGTCAGGCGATAGTGGATCGGTCGCAACTGGTAGATCTCGAAGGAGGTAATAGGCGACTATCGCCCGACCCCCCACCAGCAGTTTATAAAAGTCGTGAGATGGCGTCTCGATCTGGGTCTCAGTTGTCGTCAAATTGACGTGCAGGATCTTGCCGTGTATTCCGCCTAGCATGTGGGTTCTCCTGTCGGAATGTTAGTAATAGCTGATCGCTTTTATTCTATCGAAGTTTTATCCAGGATAGCCACCTTGCAACATGACCTCAACCGGCAGTTGGATGGGGAAGGTCTCTCGCAGTTGGCGGTCGATCTGATCTGGCAGGATCTGGGGGAAAGAGGATGACAGGATTTCCTGAGCGCGACGCCTGGCACGCTCCCTCATATCCAGACCACCTGCCTGCTCCCAATCTTGACGCGTAGCCCGTTCGGCAGTGTGTGGATAATGGTATTCGCTTTGCATCAACCGCAGGGTTTGGGGATGTCCGAGATAGTGCCCTTCGCCGAAACAGACGTCGTGAATGACATCTAACGATAGGGACTCCTCGGTCACCTCCAGTCCTTTGACCAGGCGCATGGCCTGTCCATTAATGTCGTCGTCGATGACATACTGCTCGTAGGCTACGGCTAGCATTGATTCCAGCATGCCGGCCGAGTGGTGGTTATATTGAGCGCCAGCCAACGCCACCGCAGCCGTGGTTAGCCCTTTCTCGAATCCAGCCTGAACGTCGGGGATTTTGCTATCGGATAAAGCCGAGGAGCTATAGACTGGCAAGCCATAATGCTGCGTCATCTGCGCTGACGCAGCATTCATCAGCGCCAATTCGGCGCATCCACCGACCATATTGCCGGTACGTAGATCGGAGACCAAGGGCATGCCCCCCAGCAAGGTGGGATGGCCTTGCTGCAGCAACTGCACGTAAGTGAGCCCGGCCAGTTCTTCGGCGATGACCTGTACCAGTGTCCCCACCAGCGAGGCGGGAGAGGTTGCGCCCGATTGGGGGGCTGACACCAATGAGATGGGGATGCCGGCGCGCACGGCGGCTGTCAGGGTTTCGGTGGTTTCTGTAGCGAAACGCAGTGGGCTAACCATGTAACCCAGATTCATGGATAGCTGGGGGCGGGAAAGAAAGGCCTCTTCCCCCCCGGCGATGATCACGCCCATACGTTTGATCTCGGCCACCTTACCCGCAGAATAACAGCCGCCCATCACATGTTTATGGGTCGCTGCCAGACAGGCGTAAAAGGTGTTGACGTCGATCTCAGCGGATGCTACATCTCGTGCGACCACGGGCCTCAGATAGAAATGGATATTATCCAAGGTCTCTACCAGCCGCCCGATATCGTATAGATCCCGCAGGCGCGTGTCACGCACCCGACCGTTCATCAGATCAATGATATTGATGGCGGCCCCACCTGTACCTAAATGGACACGGGCGTCTCGCAAGTGCAAATCGAAGCGGCCATCGCGGCTGTAGAGCACAACATCCTTATTTGCAGTTTTCAAGGCGCTGTCGACCATGTTACCCGGGATGTACACCCGGTCGTTGGCTTTGTCCAGGCGCGCACCCGCTTCGGCAAAGATATCCCGACACTCGGATTCGCGCACTTGTACACCCGTGCGCTCCAAGACGCTAAGAGCGGCGTCGTGAATCCGCTGTACTTCCGCATTCGCCAGAGGACGGTACTGGCCACCTTCCAGGCCGGGCGCCAACGCCTTCGACACCGACTCTTCACGGCGCTGTCGGCGCCGTTTCCTCGTTCGTGATGCCATGACTCTCTCCAAGAGATGGACAAATTCACAGTCCAGATAGTTCGACGATTCTGGTAACCTGGCAGGTAGAACTTAGAACGTCGAACTCAGGTTAATAAGCTTCATGGTATAACTGCTCCATGGCCGCCCGGTCAATTGCCCGGGGATTTGTTTTCCAGTTGAAATCTTTTAGATAGGCGCTGGATGCCATAGCAGGGATAAGGGATTGATCTACACCGGCATCCCGCAGTCGGGCGGGCAGTCCGATATCATCGATCAGGCAGCGTACAGCTTCGACGGCGTGCTCAGCTCGTTTGGCCAAGGTTTCGTCTGGCCCAAGTTGAGGTTCCAATGCCTGTCCGATATCGGCGTAGCGTTCGGATGTCTCCTGCAGACTATTGGCCATCTGTCCGGGCAGCATTAAGGCGATGGCAGTGCCATGGTGTAGATCGGCAATGCTAGAGAGTTGGTGTGCCAGTGCATGGCAGGCGCCCAGCCAATTAGAGCTGATAGCGATTCCTCCCAACATGGCTGCCTCTACCATGGCAGTGCGAGCGTGCAGGTTGCCGGACTGATGAACTGCCTTGCGTAGATAGCGGCCAATCAGCTCGATACCCCTCAGGATCAGTGGGTCGAGGGCAGGTTGATGATTGGTAGACACATAGGCTTCGATGAGATGGGAGAGCGCATCTATTCCCGTGGCCGCGGTGATGTCGGGGGGAAGGATCAAGGTCAGTTCTGGATCAATCAAGGCAATGGTCGGCAGCAAGTTGCCGGTACCCACCCCGAATTTTGCTTTCTCCTTGTTATCCGTGATCACAGCCCAGGGCGTGACCTCGCTGCCGGTTCCAGCGGTTGTCGGTATGGCGATCAGGGCCGGCATATCGCAGACCTGCGGGGCCGGCCGCGCCTCCGCTCCTAGTCTGGTCGAGTATTCGGAGATACCGGCGTCATTGGGGCCGCCCAACAGAAGCCGCATAGCTTTGGCGGTATCGAGGGCACTACCACCGCCTACTCCCACGATAGACTCGGCGCCACATAGGTGATAGGCTTTCGCTGCGCGATGCACCGATTCGATATCAGGGTTGGGGATAACATCATCGTACCGGGTGACGTGTACACCGGCGTCGGCCAGGGATTGCATGAGTGGATCCAAGAGTCCGAAGGCGAGGATGCCCGGATCGGTCATTAAAAAGGCATGGCTTATACCCAGCGCCTGTACCTGATCGCCAACCAGTTTCGCCGCACCCGCTCCGATATGAACTTGCCCCGGCCAGAGATAGGTGGAGATTCCCGCCATTTGTTACCTCCGTGCGTGTTGCGTTGATTGTTCACGGTGGGACGTTTTTAACTTATATTGCAGGTTATTATGGACATTTAGACAGTCAGGAAATGGAGCCGATGCCGTATGCACCATGTAGCACTGTGCCTGTCTCGAAACGGTCCGGAGTGTACATGTCGATGGGAATGCGGGGCTTCTGGCCGAGGATGGTCTGAGCCAGGGACTCGCCGATGGTTGGGGCGAGTTTGAAGCCATGTCCGCTGAATCCGACCATCACATATAGGCCTTCGTACCCTGGCGCCTCGCCAACCAGGGGATTCCAATCGTCGGAGATATCGTATGGGCCCGTCCAACCCGCGGTATATTGGGCATGGTTGAAGGCGGGCATGCGATTGCTGATGAGGCGGCCGATCCGTGACACATGTTCCAGGTTAACATGATCGGTCAGTGTATTGGCGTCGTCGATGGGATCGCCATGATCGCCCGTACCTATCAACACGACCCCACCCGTTTCCGGCCGAAAATAAATCTTGTCCGGCGTGGTCAGATCCTTGACGATGGGCCAGTGGGGTTCATAGAGCTGGTCGATTTTCAAGGTGATGACCTTGTGGCGGCTGGTGACGTAAGGAATTTTCAGGCCGGTCCCGTTCAATAAGGCATTGGTCCAGGGTCCTAAAGCTAAGATGACAATAGGACTCTCGAAGTTATCATCCGCAGTCTGTACCTGCTTTGTAGCGCCGTTGAGTTTGAGACCGGTGACTGGAGTCTCTGTATGTATGGCGACTCCCAGGTCCCGGGCTCTATCGGCATAGGCTAAAGTGGTCAGGTAGGGATCGGTATAACCGGTCATGCTGTCGTAACCGATCACGCCGACGTCGTCGAATTGCAAAAGCGGATGCAATTCGCTGGCCTCGACCGGGTTCAACTCGGCCGTATCGATACCGTAGTCGTTCTGTTGTTGGAATACAGTAAGCATGGGTTCACGGTGTTCTTCACTACCGAGGATGAGGTAACCAGTGCGACGCCAGCCGATATCACCGCCGACCCGCTCCTCGAAATCCGCAAAAATCTTCAGGCTTTCGACAGCATGTAACATGTTGGCCGTGATCGAATAATGGGTACGGACAATGGCACAGGACCTGGCTGTGCCCCCTGAACAAATACCACCTCGCTCTAGCAGGGCGATGTTGCTCGCTCCCATCCGGGCGAGATTGTAAGCCGTTACGCATCCATACAACCCCCCGCCCACAACGAGATAGTCTGCGGTTTGCGTGCTCATGTGCTTGCCTCCTCCAATTTTAGTCGCGTGGTCGGTTGGTCGCGTGGTCGGTTAGTCGCTCAGATGCGGTGGGGTGTTATGTTGCGATGTCTGCCAGTTGTGCGTTTGCCAAACGGATGAGATCCTTCGGTTTGAGTTCCAGTCCGGCCATGGGATCGCCACTGCTTATGTTCACATTGTTGCAAGAGGCGATGGTGGTATCGAAGATCACCGGCATGTTTTCGGGCAGACCGAGCGGCGCCACTGCCCCCTGCACAAATCCGGTTTCGGCCTCAATCTCTTCAGCGCTGGCAAAGGTGAGGCGTTTCCAATCATCGCCCAGGTACGAGCGCACCGCTTTGTAGTCAAGTCGTGCATGGCCCAGAACACAGGCCATTACGTAGCGCCGGGTTTTGCTTTTTTCCCGAAGCAAGATCGATTTTACCATCTCTTCTTTGACCACGCCGCGCTGGGCTGCCGCCGCTTCTACTGTGAATACCGCTTCATTGTGTGGGAGCGATTTGTAGGCTACACTTTTTGCATCCAGGAGTCTGGTGATTTTGGTACGTGGGTTAGCCATTGAGTTTTACCTTATAAGATGCGATCATCTGCGGAATTCCTTAGACTACGCTGGCTCTTTGGGACTTCGCGTGACGATCACGAATTTCAGTCGATGATGCCCCCACACCTAGTGGCTGGTTGTGCCAGCGCCTAGATATAGTGTGGAAAAAATCAGCACCACGCGAAATC
>PIVW01000930.1 GCA_003353825.1 Chloroflexota bacterium | reverse complement strand
TCGCTGCCCGCCAACCCGCTCTCATGGTACTGTCCAGTATATCTCTTCGCTGTTAATGTGCTTTGGGCGCCGCCTCGATTCGAGCCGTAGGGGTAGTAGTAGTTGCTCGAGTTCAGCGTGCCGTTTTGGTTGACCAGTACGCTGGTGGAGCCAAGGCTTGTCCTGAGCGAGGCCGAAGGATGATCGCCGAGGAGTTAGAATACAATGTTATCGGCAATGTGACCAGGGCGGCGCAGAGCGTTGTTGCCGCCGGCGTCCGCGTAGCAACTGGTGGTGGCCCCGCCCTAGTATTCGTACACCCCACCGATGTAGATGGCGCCGACCCCAGCGCCGGCAAGCTACCGCCAGGCCGCCGGTATCCGTCTGCGCGAAACGCCCGAGCGCGAGGTCGTAGTATCTGGCGTTATAGTGGTACAGGCCGATGGCTTCGTCAAAGCGCTGGCCGGTGTAGCGTTTTGCGGTCTGCAAGTCGATATCACGGCTGTCCCGGTCTTTGCGATAGGTGTGCCTGCTTTCGCCGTAGGGATAATACCGATCGTCCCACAGTTTTACGCCGCTGCCGTTGATGATCACGCCGTTGGCCCGGTAGTATTTGGTGGCAGATATGCTACACCGTAGCGGATTTGTTTTCTCCCTTGTACTAGTGGCGAACCTTCGAAGGTGGGTGAGGCGTGGCTACTCTTCACACTGGCGATAAAAGGTTACATATTGGGGAGCATCTGGATCACCGAGAGGCAGATGTCGCAGAACAAGTTCGAACTCTCGTCCACAGCGTGGTTGCTTCTCATATGGTTTGCGTCTCGCATATAGTCTTTGTACACTTGGTCCACCAGTGACTGTTACCTCTTCGCTAGCAATGTTGTCCCATAGTGTCGTACTGAATTTGGGAAACCGGGCGAAATTGGAACCTTCGAGATAATAAACAGCTCCGTTGAGAGTAAGCTGGGTATCATAGTCGGAAACGCTTGTGGCCGCCCAAGTACCAGAATTCTCCCAAGGGATCTCCTGGATCCATGGTAGGAACTGCTCGAAGGTGCCGTCAGGATGTAGAACAATCGTCTCCTTGGCTGTTGAGAGAGGGAGCATCATTTCGAACTGACTGTAGTCGGCCATCCAGGTTCCTATAAGTTCATCTTCTGTGATGGGAGGTATCTCTCGAAACTCACTGGAGGGAATGTTGCATGCTAAGAGTACTACCGTAGTCAACAACGCTAGCATGCCAAATTGTAAGCGCTTTTGCATCATAAATGGCCTCAAAAGATTAACAGGACGTGCAGATAGGTTCTGTCCACATGAACCACATCTCCAGGTTACCCCCCCAGACTCCAGGGACAACACCGGATGAAGAGGCCGAGCCTCGATTCGAGTTATTCAAAATGGAGGTCGGCCATGCGCTACGAAGTTTCTCAAGGGATCTATCTTCGCCTGAGAGGAATGTGTCCAATGCTACTATACTCAGCACGGTCATAAAAGAGCATGTATATCGTAGCAATATGTAGACATAAGCCTTGGATACTGCTAGAATCTTGCGCTCTTAGTCCTCTCACAAAATAGCAGGAGCGCAACA
>PIVW01000929.1 GCA_003353825.1 Chloroflexota bacterium | reverse complement strand
CTTGCGACTGCGAGGCAACGGTCGTATGCGCTTCCCATATTCAGGTGGACGTCCTTGTTTTTTGTGCTTGGCTAAAAAATTGCGCCGCCCTGTACGATTTTTCGCCAACCTCACCATGAATCGCTTGAGACCTGCCTCTTGGCATTCAGATACTTGCACTCCCGCATCCAGAATAGCAATTTCATCTTCGGCCAGTTTCTTACTCACCCAGCGTAATGTCTCTTTCTTCAGACGATTATCGCTCATATCCTCCCCTTCGATGCGGATGATGCGCCGTAGCAAGGGCAGACGATGTCCATCCAAGTCTCCCACTTCCACAATCACGCCATACCCTACCCCACGTAACGCACGATTGGCCAAGCGATGAAAGAATCGCCCTCGCCATCCTCGCAACTGCGGTCGCCAAAATGCTGTCCAATCCACCGCCAACGGCCGATACCCCTCATAGTGACGCACTTGCCACTTCCCTTCTCTCATCACATGCCTACGCCACACTTCGATCAACTCCTCTATCTTCCATGACCCATAACGCAGCGCCGACCAACCCCGTCTTATCCGTTCTTTATCGAATCCCCTCTTCTGCAATGCCGGAAATATCGCTCCGCGACTGCTCAAAAACGCACCACTCACCATCGCCCACATCATGTGTAGCAATCCTAGATTCGTTCCTATCGGCAGTTCTTGCACTATTATCTCTAGCACTTGTATCGTCCCTCGTATTGCGGCTGGCATGGTTCTCTCCTTGCAAGGGTTTTGATATGCTTCTTGCTATGATGAACCAGCAGCCTGCCGCTTTTGTCACGCGTCTCTTTAGCGGAAACCAAAGAAGTTAAGAACAAGTGAAGTATATCCAGAAATGTCTAGGACTGTACTTCGGAATTGTTGGCATGCATGATTGGGCAGAAGAGATAGGATGACAGTCCAGGCTCAGTGCTCGGGCGCTCGTTATATCCTCACTGGCTGGCGCCGCTAAAGCTCTGCATCGCAATTCAGCAGCAATCGGTTTCCATAATTTAGCTGCGGCCGGATCTTCAGGGGGCGATTATCAGCTGCTCCTCGCAGTCTCGTGCTGGCTACTTCGCTCATCCGTGCTGATTTGGGTGCTCACTGTTGTGGATTTGCGGGCATTATGCTGCTATGCTCCCGACTTCCTATCTCCAAACAACATAGCAAACGCCCCAAGCTCACAAACTTTGATCGCATCAAACTCCTGGTATAGTGAAAATTGTAGGACTTTAACAAAGCAAACACTTCGGATAGAGTATCTCCTGCGGGACTGGCATCTGTATTGTCAGACAGAAGACGCACAGGATATCTGCCCTGCGCCAGTCCCGCCTCAAGTTACCCGAAAAGTAACTGCAAGGAGGTACTTATGAAACGGAAACAACGAACACATGTACGAGGCCAGCGCGGTCAAACGTTCGCCGAGCAAATGCGCGGCATTCTTCCAGCGTTTTATCGTCGAATTTCCTCTGATAGAAAGACTGTCACTCAGCCAGGATTGCCTCAATTTGCTGTAGTTCTCCATCATCAAATGCCAGATTCTCTAGCGCCGAAACTGCCTCCTC
>PIVW01000349.1 GCA_003353825.1 Chloroflexota bacterium | reverse complement strand
GTCCTAAATGAGTTGGAGACATAATGTGTCGCCAGGATTCGACCTAGATTCGTCAACGTAACTCCCCGTTTCGGAAGATCAGAAGGCCTGAACCGGCCTCCAAACATGTTAGTATGGTCAGGTAAGGTTGTCCTCTAACTCAAAAAGGACACACCCGTATCATCTGGGTGTGTCCTAAACGAGTTGGGAGCAGACTAACCTGCAAAAGCTACTTCTCGAAAAGCATCAGTCAAATAACTAAGAACAAATAACCAATAACTAATTGTTATTGGAACTGCTCGATATCAACGCCACAGTGATAAGGGTTTAGGGCAGAATGACGGTCGAGTCTCGCAGGGGAATGAATTCTCAGTCCTAAGCACATTGTTTTCAGCACTCAAACGCTATACGGCTGCATCCTTCATTAACAGTTAATTATTGACCGTACACAATCAATTATTTCTCCATTTCGTGCTTCTGGCCCCAGCCCAAGGCTTTCTGGGTAGACCTTATTCACAATCTGGCTAAAAAACGGATCGCCAATAATTCATCTAGGACACACCCGTATCATTTCAATGTAACCGGCAAGTACAGGCTGTAGCGTTCATTGGCCGAAACATAGCAGGAGTAGACATCTGGACTGGTGGCAGGCGTGTTCTCGCCGGTCCACACCACAAAGGCGTTGCTCTCATGGTCGATTGCAACCTGGAGTTGGCTTTGTGCTGTCTCGCCACTGTCAGGGTAAACAATGCTATTTGAGCCCCATGTGCCAGTTTCCACATAGAGCCAGGCGCGGTAAATGCTGGGATCGCCCAGCCTCTCGTCGCTCCATGCCGCCATGCCGCCATCGGACGCTACGGCCAGACTGGGCGCATATTGATCAGCGTCGCCGGCGTCGTCGTTGATGGAGACCGCTGAAGACCAACTGCCTTTGGGGCCGGCAATTCGGCGGCTGTAATAGACATCGCTGCCGCGTTCTATGATGTGGCTATCAGCCCAAACGACATAGAGGGTGCCAAACCGATCGACAGCGATGGTGGGATCAGCCAGATCGGTTGCTGCAGGATAAGGTCCGGCAACCATCTCCGTCATCCAATCCGACTCTGCAATCAATTTGCGAGCGGCAATGATCTTGGTTTCGCCATCCTTCTTGTCCACCCAGGTTGCAAAGAGGTTGCCCGTAGCATCGGCCACGATGGCCGCTTGGGTTTGGGTATAGGCACCGTCGGCATGGATACGTTCCCCTGGCGTCCAAGTGTCCGCCCCTGATACAAGTGTGCTCCAAAAGATCTCAGGTTGCCCAAAACGGTTGTCCTCCCAAACGACGTTTACGTTGCCAAGCAAATCTATCGTCACGTCAGGGGAGTGTTGTTGGGCCGGCGCCAGACTATCGTCATTGACCTGGTCGGGTGGGGACCAACTACCATCGTGCGCTTGCCAGCGGCTGTAGTAGATGTCGGCGTCGCCATCTCGTCCATCGTGCCAGACTGCGACAACTTTGCTATCAGGTCCAAAGGCAACGGCAGGTTCTCCCAGCAAAGATTGTATGGTATCTGTGATAGCGGTGTTGGCGCTCCAGACTACATCAGGTCTGAACATGTACGACGAGTAGAGTTCCGTTGTGCCGCCATGGTCATGGCGCCACACGATCATGGCATTTCCGAGACTATCCATGGCAATGGCGGGATTATTCTGCACTGCAGAATCACCGTCCAGATTGATGCGGTCTCCACAGGCCGGTTGTGGAGTGGGTGTGTAGGTAGGGGTCGGCGTAGAAGTCGGTGTAGAGGTTGGTGTAATCGTCGCTGTGTTGGTTGGGGTGGGTGTTCGCGTGGGGGTATGCGTAGCGGTGGGAGTGTGCGTGTGCGTGTGCGTGGCAGTGGCTGTGAACGTCGGTGTTGGCGTGGCAGTGGGTTGGGCGACGGCTACGGCTGCGGCCGCGTCAATCCGCCCATGGCCGGAAAACTCATCCCAACCAGGAGTCTGAACATCGACCGCTGTGCTGGTAAGGATGTTCTCGATGTCGTCCGCTGTCAGCGAATCGTTCATGGAGAGTACCAGGGCTGCCAGGCCTGAGACGTGCGGCGCTGCCTGGCTGGTACCGGCCAGCAAAGCATAGTCACCAAAGCCGGCGCCGCGCCAATAGGCGCCGACGATCCAATGCCTCTTGTCATCATCAGATGAGCCGTCGGGATCGCCTCCCGGTGCTGCAACATCCACGTAAAAACCACTGTTTGAATAGCGGGCATGTCCATCGCTATCGTTGGTGGCGGCAACGGCCAACACATGGTCGTAAGCAGCAGGATAGAAGGTTGGATTGCCCTCTTGATAATCATTACCGGCTGCTGCGATCAGCAGGGATCCTTTGCCGTAAGCGTAATTCACGGCATCTTCTAAGGTTCCAGACCTACCTGGACCACCCAAGCTAAGGTTGAGAACTTCAGCCCCTTGGTCGGCCGCCCAACGTATGCCATCGGCAATGACACTGGTGGGGCCCGAACCCGTAGCTTCGAGCACTTTAACCGGCATGATCCTGGCGCCCCAGGAGACACCCGCTACGCCTCTTCCATTGTTGGTGGCAGCGGCAGCGATGCTGGCGACATGTGTGCCATGGCCGCCGTCGTCGTTGGCACTGTTGTCGTTGTTGATAAAGTCGCGACCATTGACGATTTTGCTTGCCAAATCGGGATGCGTTAGGTCGACGCCGGTGTCGATCACGGCTATGGTGATCGAATTACGCCCGCTGGTGGTGTCCCAGGCATTGTCGGCATTGATGTGAGGCAGTTGCCACTGAAACGAGCCATAGAAAGTATCGTTAGGCGTCGTGGCCTCACTGCCGATGGCATACAGCAAGTAATCAGGTTCGGCATAGGCCACACCAGGAAAGGCATTTAGTTTGGCAGCCGTTTCCAATTCGGTGCCTGGTATGACGCTCACCACAGCCACATCGATGCCAGGTATCATTCTTTCGTACCTCACATCTGGATGCGTTTGCCGTGTGATTCTCTGTGCGCTGGCAGCATCACTGTACTTGATTAGCAAGCGGCCGGGGACGTAGTTCGGAGTCGTGGAATAGGCAGAGGGCATCAAACGTAGTGTTGCAGTAGGATCGTCATGGGCTAGCCCGGCCATGACAACGGTACTACCTGTTAGCAATCCTAACGTTCCAACAAGGATCGGCAGAAGGAATCGAATCGGACTTTGTATCACACTAACCTCCCAATTCAGGGGTAATCTATAATAGTTTCACAATATCTGGGGCTGGGCTTGGCCCCTCATGCAGGACGAACAAAAAGTGTGCGTCCTCGCTTGCTGAGAGGACCTGTATTTTTGCCAGATGATGTTGATTGATGCCATGTGCTCCCGATTGTACCCTACTTAATGGCTATGCTACACTTTTCTGACAGTCAACACGATTGTTAGCTCACCACAAACGATGAAAATAGTAGAAGGACTGGCAGTCCCATATGGAACTATTTTCGAGACGGAGGGTACATTTGCCTTTTGCACTTCGCCTTTCGCCTTTTTATTTTCGATTCGGGTGAAGACTATCTGTTCATGCTCCAGGAGGGCATCACTGTGAAACGACGCAAGCTCTGGTACCAAACCGCGGTTTTTTACGAACTCTACGTACGCGCATTCAAAGATAGTGATGGAGATGGGCATGGCGATCTCAAAGGCGTGATCGAACGCATGGACTATCTCGCCGATTTGGGTGTGGGCTGTATCTGGCTGTTACCTACTTACCCCTCGCCCCTTGTGGATGATGGCTACGACATCGCCGACTATTATGGTGTCCATGCAGACTATGGCAGTCTCAAAGATTTCAAGGCCCTGATCGAGGCGGCGCATGCACGCGGCTTACGAGTCGTCACCGACCTGGTGACGAACCATACTTCCGACCAGCATCCCTGGTTTCAGGCCTCACGTCGTCGCGAAGCGCCATACACTGACTATTATGTGTGGAGCGACACCGCCGATAAATACGCGGACGCTCGCATCATCTTTCTCGATACCGAATCTTCGAATTGGACCTGGGATGAAGAAAGGGCCCAGTACTTCTGGCATCGCTTTTACAGCCAACAGCCTGATCTCAACTTCGATAATCCCGCCGTGCAGGAAGAGATGTTCAACATCGCCCGCTTTTGGATGGACCTGGGCTTGGATGGGTTTCGCGCCGACGCCGTCCCCTATTTGATCGAGCGAGAAGGCACCAACTGTGAAAACTTGCCGGAAACGCACGACTACCTAAAGCGCTTTCGTGCGATGATGGACGAGGAGTACCCTGATGCTATTTTGTTATGTGAAGCCAATCAGTGGCCTGAAGATGTGCGCCCGTATTTCGGTGGCGACGCTGATGATCCATCGGTACCAGGTGATGAATTTCATATGGGTTTCCATTTCCCGGTCATGCCAAGGCTCTACATGGCGCTTAAACGTGGTGACCGAACCCCAGTGGTTGAGATTATGAAGCGCACGCCCGAGATCCCGGCCGATACCCAATGGTGCACTTTTCTACGTAACCATGACGAATTGACGTTGGAGATGGTGACTGAAGAGGAGCGCCAGTGGATGTGGAAACGGTATGCGCCTGATCCGAGAATGCGCCTAAACCTTGGTATTCGCCGCCGTCTGGCGCCCCTTGTAGACAATGACCGCCACAAAATCGAGTTGCTCAATTCACTACTCTTCACTCTGCCCGGTAGCCCCATCATCTACTATGGCGATGAGATCGGCATGGGTGATAACATCCAGCTACACGATCGTAATGGCGTTCGCACGCCCATGCAATGGGACAATGGCCGCAATGCTGGATTCTCGACAGCGGCCATCACCTATACTCCAGCCATCGATGACCCAATCTATGGCTACCAACGTGTCAATGTAGCCGACCAGCTGGCGAATCCCACCTCTCTGATCTACCGGATGCATAAGCTGATCGCTATCTACAAAGAGCAGCCGGCCCTGGCTTTGGGCGATCTCAATTTCTTGGATCATCCTGATCGCGGCTTATTGGCGTTCGAACGTACTTACAACAAAGAAACGATCCTCTGCCTACACAATCTCAGCCAGCGCGGTGTCAAATTGCGTGCTCCCACCTCGTGGGACCTGCTTGCCGATGTTACCTGGCATGAGGGGTTGATGACAATCCCGCCTTTCGGATACCGCTGGTTGAAAATCGAATTCGACCGGCAACGATTGCTTTGAGCGATCTTTCTACTGTCATTGTGAGTGATGAATGTAAACCGGAGATCAGAGGTCAGACGCCGAAGACCGCCAAACTGACTACTATCACGCATCACGAACCACGAACGACGTGCCTTTCTCACTGCCAAACCTACATATTCGGTTCAAGCAACCCAACAATCTTTAAGGGGCCCTCCCATGCCTTCCAAGAACACTCGACTCGTCTACTCAACGGATCCCAACTGGGAACCTGAACCCAAACGTAAAGCGCAGCCCCAGCCATCCAAAAAGAAGAACGAGCAGGTACGTGTTTTTCTTGATCGAAAAGGACGTCGGGGCAAGTCGGTCTCCGTGATCAAAGGCATCCAGAGCCATCCCGACGGCAAAAAGAAGTTGTGCAAAACGCTGAAGGGAAAACTAGGGACCGGTGGATCCGTCAAGGATGGCAACATCGAAATTCAAGGGGACCATCGCGACCGTATTCTGGTTCTATTGAAAGAGATGGGGTATCAGGCGAAGAAGGCGGGGGGATAGGAAAACGTATTGCCGCGTTGAGAAATGCCTTGACGCAGGGCAAAACTGCGTGTGGCGAAACTTCATTAGTAAAACACCCTCGGTGATCTAGCGCCGAGGGTGTTTCTATTCTTGTGTTATTGTCTGATCTGAGAACGATCGCTAACTTGCAGACGCCAGTTTCTGACGCTGGCGCATGAGTGCCCAGATTACGACGATGGCAATGATGAGGACGATCAGTAAGGCGCCGAACAGAGATCAACTGCCAAAAAGCGGCAGATCAACGCCATTCTCCACCTCGATGGGATCGGTGGATCGAGGTGCTGCCGGATTGGCGTTGGGTTCGAAGCTGACCTGCAGCATCTGGCCTTCGCCTGTGTCGGCGCTGGAAAGTGATTCGAGGATTTGTATGCGTTCGGCATCGTAGCCGAGGGCGGCAAAGTCCATGCGCCCATTAGGCACGTGGCAATCCTGGCACATCAGGGCGCGTTCTGCTTCGACGATTCCGTGGCTGATCTGCAATGGGACCTTCATGGTCTTGGGCTCCCATTCGCCAGTCCAGGCGAGACCGGCATCTTGAGCACCGACCTCCATCGCTATTTCCAGGTCACCGGTTTTGTAGAAAACGCCCAGCTTCAGGGGCCAGGGTTTGTCGTTCTCAGGGTTGACCGGTAC
>PIVW01000928.1 GCA_003353825.1 Chloroflexota bacterium | reverse complement strand
CTTTTGTCGGTTTTACCAAGGCTTCGATGCTCTCAGCTGACGGACACAGCAAGGCCTTCGATGCGTCCGCTAACGGTTACGTGCGTTCTGAAGGCGGTGCTGTTGTAATGCTCAAGCCTTTAGACAGAGCACTCGCGGATGGCAACGACATCCAAGCGGTAATTCTCGCTAGTGGAATTAATGCCGACGGTTCTCGTAAGACAGGCATTACCATTCCTAGCCGCGAAGGGCAGGTGGAACTCATGCGTAAAGTGTTGGCTCAGAGTGGGCTATCGGCGCATGAGATTGACTATATCGAAGCCCACGGGACAGGAACACCAGTGGGTGACCCCATTGAGGCAGCGGCCATTGCTGCCGTGTATGGCCAGGGTCGAGGACAAGCTTTACCCATCGGCTCCGTCAAGACAAATCTTGGCCACATGGAAGCAGCGTCGGGCATGTCGGGCCTCATCAAGGCGCTACTCGTGCTTAAGAACCGTGAACTACCACCAGCCTTGCACCTCAATACGCCAAATCCAAACATCGACTTTTCTGGTCTCAATCTCGAGCTCATTACCGAGCGTCGAGATCTGGTGAATGAAAGTGGTAAACCGCTGGTTGTGGGAGTGAACTCTTTTGGTTTTGGGGGCGCAAATGCTCATGTTCTGCTGCAGGAACCTCAGACCCAGGTTTCTGAGGCACCTGTCTGCCTCCCCAATACACCGTTGCCGCCGTTGTTTCTCGAAGCACGTAGCGTTTAGTCCTTACTCGCCATGGGCGAACGCTACGCAACGATGCTGAGTGACAAGTCTCTTTACGATTACTATGATATTACCTACGCTGCCGCCTATCAGCGTGAGCGCCTGGAAAAGCGGCTTGCGTTAGTCGCTGATTCGGTTGAAGACGGAACCAGGTTACTTTCACGCTATGCGCAGGGAGAATCACCAAAGGAAATCATCATTGAAAAGAGCCTGCCGCAAGCGGGCAGCGTGGCCTTCGTATATTCTGGTAACGGCTCTCAATGGGTCGGTATGGGACGCAAGTTGCTTGCGGAATTGCCACGATTTTTGGAAATCGTCACCCGACTTGACGCCCAAATAAGCCCGTTGGCAGGATATTCTGTCATTGAGGAGTTGAATGCTGATGGTACTGCTGCGCGATTGGACGATACAGTGGTTGCGCAACCTTTGCTATTTACCATTCAGGTGGCATGCACACTGCTACTGAAGGAATTGGGAGTAGAACCGGCCGCCGTGACCGGACACAGCGTTGGTGAAGTCGCGGCTGCATGGGCAGCGGGTGCGTTGGATCTCGATCAGGCGATTCGGATTATCGTTGCACGCAGTACGGAGCAAGGTAAAACGCGCAGCACTGGGAAGATGGCGGCTGTGGGCTTGTCTGAAGTGGGGCTAGAATCTGTTTTGGAAGAGTTGGGGGGCGATCTCGATGTGACGATTGCTGGAAGCAACAGCCCTAATCACGTCACCCTTTCTGGGAGCCTGAACGCTCTTGATGGGATTCAGGTGCATCTCAGATCGAAGGGCGTGTTCTTTCAACTGCTCGATATCGACTACGCCTTTCATAGCCGGC
>PIVW01000927.1 GCA_003353825.1 Chloroflexota bacterium | reverse complement strand
ACTTCGCGTGACGATCACGAATTTCCGTTGATGATTCCCCCACACCTAGTGGCTGGTTGTGTCAAGCGCCTAGATATAGTGTGGGAGAAATCCGTATCACGCGAAATCCCAGAGACCCACCGTAGTTAGCTCAAGGCTCTTGATAAATACCTGCAACTTGGCAAGCTTATCAACTGGTTGTATGATAGTAATCAGGGTGTGCAAGCTCACATTCATTAAGAACGCTGATGATTCCCTGACCGGTATCAAGAAGGTGAGGATCGAAGGTGCTGTCGGACAATTTTATCCAACCAAACGGCTGAATCTCATGATTTGGTCTGGTTTCTTATTGGTTCGTCCTTAGAAGACAGAGCTGTCTTCTTCTCATCTATCAAGGAGATTTCTATGAACAGGCGAAACTTGTTTTTGGTGCTGGCCCTATTGGGTGTCATGGCGCTGACCCTGACCTCATGTGCCATTCCCCTCGCTGAGCCGGAACTGGGCTCGGCCGAGAACCCCATCGTCATGTCGTTTGTGCCCTCAGGCGACACCCAGGAGATCATTGCCAGCGGCGACCAGTTGGCCGAAATGATCACCGAGATCACCGGCATCTCAATAGACGCTAATGTGGGTACCGATTTTGCGGCGGTGCGAGAGGCATTGGGCGCCAATCAGGCGCAGATCGGCTGGTTGAACACTTTCAACTACGTGCTCGCTAGCGAGAAGTTCGGTGTCGACGTCGGTCTGGTCACCGAACGATTCGGTACAACCTCATACAAAGGGCAGTTCAATGTCCGTGCCGACAGCGGAATCGAGAGTTTGGAAGATCTAAAAGGCAAGACGGCCTGCTGGGTGGATCCGAACTCCACTTCCGGTTATATTATTCCTCGTATTATGTTGGCGGCCAATGGCGTGGATCCTGATAACGACTTCGCACAGCAAATTGAAGCCGGTTCGCACAACAACGTCATCACCCAGGTTTACAATGGTGAGTGCGATTTTGGAACCACCTATGATGACGCTCGCAGCTCGGTTGAAGATGATCTTCCTGATGTCAAGGACCAGGTTATCGTATTGGCACTAACGGCCGACATCCCCAACGATAGCGTATCCTTTGCCAAGGACTTCTCCGTGGACATGCGCGATAAGATCGTTGCCGCGCTTCTGGAGATATCCAGCACAGAAGAAGGGCAAGAAGCGCTCAATAATCTGTATTCCATCGCAGGCTTGCAGGAAGCGGATGACAGCTTCTACGATGCCTTCCGTGCAGATCTAAGCCGCGCAGGCATCGATATCGAAGAACTGGCGCAATAAACTCAAGCACTCCGAAGAGAGGGAGGGAGCTTCGGCTCTCTCCCTCTTCATATGTATCAGGAGACGCCCGTTGCTACGCATTGAGAATCTCTCCAAAACCTTCCCCGACGGCACAGAAGCGCTCAAAAACGTCAGCTTTGAGGTTCAGGATGGCGAATTCCGGCATGGTTCATGGAACCGGTACAGAGATAAAGAAGCACGTTTACAATTGAATGAGGAGAAAGGCTAAAAGGGCATAGGCGGTCTTTGCTCCGAGCAGTGATTGCGAGGAGCAAAG
>PIVW01000348.1 GCA_003353825.1 Chloroflexota bacterium | reverse complement strand
ACCACATATAGTACTTGAAAAATAAATAACCACTATATATAGACTGCTGTTATGTAAACCTAGCCGGTTTTTGGTGCTTTACTTGACAATAATGACAAAATGGCCAAAGTCGAGATCAAGTTGAACAATGCCATTTATTTCTTAATGGTTTTAGCTAACATAAAAAAGCCCACACATTGTGGTGTGGGAAAGAGCGATGGATCTTCTCAGTAGGCGAGATCTTACCACCTGGGAACTATCAAAAGCTATCATGTGAGCGTGATTTTCAACACTTAGTCAGTCAGTTTCCCTGAGTTTACTAGAGCCTGGTAAGCCAATCGGTAATCTGTCGGGTGAATGACTCAATCAGGGCAGGGTTCAACGAGAGCAGAAATCCGATGAGTAGGAGCGGCAGTATAAGCCACGAGAGGCGCAGATTTTCGCGTGGAAGGTCCGTTGTGGTAAGTGGTTGTGAGAGCGCGCGTAATAAACGTATGACGCCCAGTGAAGCAAGAAAAATCGCAGCCATTGCCCATATAAAGATCAAGCCGTATGAAACGAATAGACTGTCTGAGTTTGCTTCGACCAGGCGAAGGGTTGATATGCGAGAGGGGAACAGCGCCCCTAGTGGCCATCCCAGGATAAAGAGTCCACCGGCAACAACGCCTATCGTGGCAATGGGTAGTCGTTCGCCGGCGCCACCGACAGCGCTATAAGAAGCGTTTTCACCAAAGCGAGTGGTGAGTGAACGTAAAGCAGATGCGAAGAGGATCAGCACCAGAGGGCGGGTCAGAAAGAGCCAGATCATTGCCTGGGTGCCCAACTCACCAGTGATGCTCCATAATAGAAACGCGGCGCCGAAGTCCCAGAGTAGTAAGTAACCCCAAAGCTGCCCAAGGCGATTGCTGCCAAAGGTGAAGACACCAGCCCATAAGAGTTGGATAACTGCCAGCCAGGGGAGCCAACGAGCCGGATCAGCGTAGTCTGCCAGGGGGGGGTAGGTTAAGAGCAAGTGTCGGATTAGCACATAGACAGTGATCTGCCATACGCCTACCAGGAATGCAGCAGTCAGGGGTGGTGCGGTTTCGCCTTGGGCAGTGATCCAACCGTGTAGCGGCGCCGGTGTGAGTAACAGGGCCACACCAACTACGAGGGAGCGCCAGGCACTTATCCATAGTGCGGGATCATCGGCAGCGATAGCGGGTTGGTTTAGCACCCAGGCCGTGAACAAGAAGAAGGGAAGAGCGAGGGCAGGCGCAATAAGGGTGCGTAGCGCAGCACGCGCGAGTCGAGGACTTGCGCCCTGTGCGGGAAAAGCCATGAGAATCGCTGCAACGACCAGCCACAAGGGAGCCCACAACAAAGGCTCGGCACTGACCGCCAGCAAGAGCGCTGCCAGGATGAGGGGGATGGTAGGGGCCAGTACACGATCAGTTTGGATCCAGGCGCTGGTCAGTGCGAAGAGTACACCCCAATAAAATAAAACTATCGCTGCGCCACGAGCCTGATCGTTGAGCTGAAGCACAAAGCCAAAGAAGGTGCTGGATCGTGTGAAATCGATGGTCTGACCAAATATATCTACGGGGCCACTATCTGGCGCCTGCCAAAGCTGCCAGATCAGTACTGCCAATCCAAGCGCAACGATCACGCCAGGCAACCAGGTAAGACGACGAACCAAGCTGGCCACAAGAAACAGAACCAGTAGCCATAGCAGAATGGCTGTGAGCGCGGTCACACTTCCTCCGGATTAGGCCAGAAGCGGGCGCCGTCGACAACGATCAGGTATGCGATGGCAAATCCCAATAAGAGCTCAAGGCTGGCAAGTAGTCCGACGGTGGTGACATCGACCTGCAAGGCGTGGATGGCAAAGCTGGCCGCCAATACCCAAAGCAAGATACTTAACCCCCATCGCAAAGGGCGATCTCCTAACCCCAGACCGATCAGGCCGGCCATTGCCAAAAAGGTAGCGTATCGAGCCAAATCTGCTGGAAGTTTTGGCAATGGAAAGGAAGGGCGTTGGCTGTAAATCACAACCAGCAAGAAGAGTAGGAGCGCCAGTCGCAACAGAGTAGATGGATTCAATCGCCAAGACGGTTTCCACCAGGGGATGCCTAATTGTTGGCGTTTGACACTATCGACGCGACGTGCTGAGAGAAACCACATGACGCCGACCAAACCTCCCACAACCCATTGCAACAAGGCCCATTCAGGTGGCAAAAGTTGGATAAGCAAAATGCCGGCCAGGACCTTTAGAAGGGCAAAAGCTGTCAATGTCAACCGCCAGTCGCTGGCAGCCAACATGACCATGCTCAACAGAATGCTTATACCAATAGCGCTCTGTTGAGCAAAAGGGCGGGTGATTTCCAGGAAATCGGAGAGAGTGGGCACAGGTTTAAAAGGGTGAGAAAATCGTTCTGAGGCAGGATATTGGCTCGAGTTTCCTATTGTCCCGAAAGCAGGATCCAGACGAGCAGAGCCACGAGTAACATCCACCCGAATTGCCCGGCTCCATCGATGAGATCGGAGAGAATACCAAGGGATACCGCCAGACTGTGTAAGAGTCTTTCCATACCGGCATAAAGCCATTCCAATCTGGCGATACGAGCGACATGGTTTTGCCACTCGCGCAATACGCCAAACAAACGTTCATCGAATATTATAAGTAAACTACCCACGAGGAGGGGTGACAGATATGTCAACCAACTGATAGGATTGGCCGATAAACCACTGATGCCGACTGCGAACTCATCTGCAGGAATGCCTGCGATCCCGGCAACGGACGATGGCGACACACCCCACCACAGGGCTATTGCCGTGACGATAGCGAGTGTGAGACCGACAGATCGTGGCGTCAGCCACTGGATTACATCAGCTTCCTCGATTTCTGGCTGACGGGGATTAAATAGTGAAGCAACCAAAAGTGTTTGGGCGATGAGTGTAAGCAACCAGGCAGGAAGCACAGCGGCTGATCCTGCCAATTCGTTGAGTGCCGCAGTTGGCACAAAACCAGGTGTGAAAGGCAACCCATACAATACAGCGGCAGCGAGGAACAGTGGTAGATTCCAGCGATAATGCCAGGGCGCCGCGCGGGAAATTGCCCATAGCACTCCGCCTAAAGAAAGGGTGACAAGTGGAAATACCGCACCCGCGGGCGCAGGTAGGCGAGACAATCCTAGCACCAGCAGCGCCCAGGAAGAACGGTTGATCAAAACATATATCCATGAGCGTCTGCTATTTTGATCAGCCCAGGCTGCCAGGGCACTGCCAAACAGAGCAACGGCTCCCAGCGGCGCCCAGGCTTGACTCGACAGCAGTGGTAAATCGAAGCGGCCGAGCAGGTGCAAAGCGGCCATCGCCGGTATCAGATGTATGGCCAAGTATCGGCCGGGAGCGCGCGGTACCATAGGCGTAAGCCAAACATGGAAGGGATAGACGCCTAGCGGAATAATCGCTGCCAAAGTTAGTAACCACTGGGCTTGGATGTTGAGCGATACCGATCCTAATGGCAGCTCCATGGTGATGCCACTATTAAATAGTGCGGACGCTAGCAGGAGGAAGGTCGAAAGGATGCCTGCTGACCAGACAAAGGGTGAACCTGAACCTTTTTCTCCGGCCACCAGCCCAACGCTGAGCATGAGCAGTGCCCACATGCCGAACAGGCTTATCCAGGTGTCAGAGAGAACGACAAGCCATGCTGATGTTGCAACAAGTAGAGCCCAGTAGAGCGGGTCTACAAATCCTGGCCGCTGGCGCCAACCCGGTAGAGCCACCCCCACAAAGAGGATCAGGCCAATGGCAGCGCCGGCCAACCAGGCCCAGCCATCTAACTGATACCCAAAGGCACTGTTGAGACCAAGCGGCGCTGCCCAATCCAGGTAACGTGCCTGAATCGAAGGCTGTAGCCGCAGTAGCAACCACAGCAGGAGGACGATTCCTGCCAACCAGAGGGGTGCAGCTTTGTGCACCTTATCCGGCAGACGCTGTCCACTTAAGATTAGTACAAGCGCGCCCAGGCCTAAGATGAGCACTGGGCCCAAGGGTGAAGTCCAAAAAAGGCTCATAGCGGGTGGATTTTAGCACGGGAGCTATCGAACCGTGAAAAGAGAAGCCAATTCGGTCGAACTCGATCCGGCGTATGTGTCGTCTTTGGGGTAAAGGGGTGGCAAGGTGGCAAGGTGGCAAGGTGGCAAGGTGGCAAGGTGGCAAGGTGAAGGGGTGACAAGGTGTCAAGTCAACTCGCGCCTGCAGCCTGCTACTTGCCCCAACGGGGCCAGATTTTCTCGGCGCGGTCTGGGGACAATTGCATGGGGGCTTAGGTAGATTATCTTGGTTCTGCGCCCCACCCCCGATTATCTCGGCTAAAATACGTCATCGAAAAAGGCCTGTTTACCGTAGAACGATAAACAGGCCTGAATGCTGACAATGCCACGCCATAGGGTAAAGCCAAAATCGTTTAGCGGTGATATGATAGTCGGGCATGACTCGTCGCAAGTGGCAGGCGACATGTCAAAAGTTTGCGCCGTTCTCGTTTGCAATGCGAGGCGCCACCGGCTACGACTTATTGGTACCGAGGCGTAGCTTCGCTAGATCACACGTCCAGGTTTCGTACTTCGCTGGCGTGGGTGGTGATAAAGCGTTTACGTGGGGCTACCTCACCACCCATAAGCATATCGAACGTCTGGTCCGTGATCGTCGCATCCTTGATCGTGACTTGCAACACCGTCCGTTTTTCGGGGTTCATGGTCGTTTCCCATAGCTGTTCGGGATTCATCTCTCCCAAACCTTTATAGCGCTGTACGCCCACTTTTTTGCCATCGTAGCGGTTCATGAACCGATCTTTTTCTGCCTCATTATAGACATAATGTTTTTCTCGTCCGGCACTGAGGAGATAGAGGGGCGGTTGGGCAATGTAAAGATATCCTGCTGCAATCAGGGGTTCCATATAGCGGAAGAACAGAGTAAGCAACAACGTGCGAATGTGCGATCCATCTACATCGGCATCGGTCATGATAAAGACACGATGGTATCGTAAGTTATCCAGATTGAACTGATCGCCGATACCGGTGCCCAGAGCAGTGATCAACGCTTGGATTTCTTTGTTGCCCAGGGCTTTGTCCAAACGAGCTTTCTCTACATTCAGGATCTTGCCGCGTAAGGGCAGGATGGCTTGAAAACGGCGGTCACGCCCCTGTTTAGCCGATCCGCCAGCCGAGTCACCCTCGACGATATAGAGTTCAGACTTGGCAGGATCACGTTCCGAGCAATCGGCGAGCTTACCCGGTAGTGTCATGCTCTCCAATGCGCTCTTGCGGATGACCAAATCGCGTGCTTTGCGTGCGGCGGCGCGGGCACGGGCGCTGGTCATGCACTTGTCTACGATTTTTTTAGCTTCACGTGGATTACTCTCCATCCATTCGCCAAAGGCCTCGTTGACAGCCGACTCGACCTGATTGCGGACTTCGTTATTGAGCAGTTTCACCTTGGTTTGGCTTTCGAACTGCGGATCCACGAGTTTGACACTGACAATGGCGGTCAGGCCCTCACGGGTATCGTCACCACTGAAATTGGGGTCTTTATCCTTCAGGAGCCCTTGTTTGCGCGCATAGTCGTTGATACAGCGGGTCACAGCGCTACGCAGTCCGGTCAGGTGTGTGCCGCCATCAGGTGTGTTAATGGTGTTGGCGAAAGAGAAGACAGACTCACTGTAACCATCGGTGTATTGGATGGCGGTTTCGACGATGGTTGAATCGAATTCACGCTCGACGTAGACCGGGTCGTGGAGGACGCCACGGTTGCGGGTCAGATAACGCACAAAGGAGCTAACGCCGCCTTCGAAATGGAAGCTCATTTCTGTAGCTTCATCAGGGCGTTCATCCACCAGTCGAATTCTCAGACCGCGGTTGAGAAACGCCATTTCCCGAATACGCTGGACAAGGGTTTCGTAGCGGTATTCGGCGCCTTCATCGAAAATGGTATCGTCATAAAGGAATCGCTGAATGGTTCCGGTATCATCTTTTTTGTTTTTGCCGATTACGTTCACATCGGTGACAGGGGTACCTTGTTCGAAGCGCTGACGGGTGCGAGGCCGGCCGGCAACGATCTACCGAGCTCGCTGCGACCGGACGTGCCGACCTACCTGGACCGCGTCTTTGAGCGATCTTTGCTGACTGGTCTTGGAGAATAGTCCCGTCAGCAAGCTGTATGTCTATTGTGCCTGCGAATGAGTTAGCGATGATCTTGTGGTTTATGATGTTGTCATAGTTGATGTCGCTTGATGTATAGGTATCTATTGTCTGCATCAGAGCGTTGCCGTAACGGTCGTATGACTCGTATACGATGTGCTGCATATCTTTAAAATCATCCATCGCGTCGTTCTTATAATTCCTTATTA
>PIVW01000347.1 GCA_003353825.1 Chloroflexota bacterium | reverse complement strand
AGGCGTAAGACCAATACTTATGCCAAAGACAAGAAGCCCTTGCAAAAACGCTTGGATGCTTATTGGGTGCTGCATAATTTTGTGCGCTCCCATTTTACAACCAAACAAGTGCCTGCGGTTGCACTGGGCATTCTTGAAAAGGGATCTTCTTTGGCGGAATTGTTCAAAATCCAAAAAATCTCACTGGCGCTGACTTGAATCTAATCAATCCCATTCAACGACCCCAGTGCCCCAGTCAGCAACCTGGTCGAATGTGCCTGTGTTGGATGATTTCCCTCTCGTGCCGTATCTATCCCAGCAATTCGATATGGCAGTGTGCCTGGACAATGATGCCACAGTGGCAGCGATAGCAGAGGCCTATTTCGGGAGTGGAAAAGAAGGGGGTCGTTTGCTGGTGATAACGGTCGGCACCGGCATCGGCGTGGGGTTCGTTGTCGATGGTCGGGCGCAGCGCCTGACCCGGGGTTGCATGGGTGATGCCGGCCACATCATCGTCGACCCCAAGGGTACTTGGCAATGCCCACTGGGTTGTTGGGGCTGCCTGGAGACGGTCGCCACCAGCCTGGCTCTGGAACGAGAGGCACTTATCAGGAGTCAAGAGCAAGCGGACTCTACTCTGAATCAGCAGAAACTGGTTTTGGGAGAGATAACGGCGCATCGTGTCATCGAAGCGGCGCATACTGGTGATGCCTTAGCCTGCGACTTGATCGAAAATATGGGCGTTTGGTTGGGACTAGCAGCCACTTCTTGGTGTCACATCTATGGGCCGGATCGTATTCTCGTGGGTGGGGGTGTCAGCGCCGCCGGAGAATTGCTGTTGGAACCCATGCGCAGTACCATGAAAAGGACCGGCATGGTCAGCTATGTCGATGCCGTTGCAGTAGAGCTTGCCTCATTGGGCAATGATGCTGGCATGATCGGTGCGGCTAGCCTTGTTTTCTACAATCTTTAGACCGCACCCTGCTTCTTCTCGTTCTCACAACCGCACATTCATGGAAATGTCATTCTGAAGAACTGCCCGGCTGGCGAAGGATCAGCTGATGAACTGAGGTTCGCGTTCATGCACGGCGAGACCCTTCGCTAACGTTTTAGATAATGAGAAGTGTGTGTTTGATTCGCTCAGGGTGACACATTGGAGAAGCGTCCTAGGAAGCCCCCTTATTATTATGAAAAAACGATTTATCGAAGAGATCCTGGAGCAGTCTAATGCGCTGGTGAGATGCGCTGAAAACTACCCCGTCAGCAAGGTCCAGTTGAACGGGCTTGCTGATGATCTATCGGCTTCGCGCTATCGCCAGATTATTCTCACCGGTATGGGCAGTTCGCTACACGCCTGTTATCCTCTTTGGCTGTCCCTCAACGCGTCTGCCGTAATCCCGACCTTGTTGTGGGATGCCTCTGAACTGATTCATCACGCCCCAACTGCGATTGACAATAAGACCTTGCTTATCGCCGTGTCGCAATCTGGGGAGACTGTCGAGATCAAGCGATTGGCCGAGTTATCACAACGGCCGGGGCTCGTGATCGGCATCACCAATGACATCAACAGCACCCTGGCAAGGTGGTCAGACAGAGCCATCGACATCATGGCCGGCGATGAAGCTACTGTCTCGACTAAAACATATACTGCTACCTTGGCAGCTAACCATCTGCTCGGAACCCAACTAACAGGTGGGGATGTGAACGCGGCCCGGGATGAAGTACTCGATTCTGTTGCCGATGTTCAGCATTTTCTGGATTCATGGCAACTGCGTGTTGAAACAATGCAAGAGCTCTTGGGTCAGCGTGATCACCTCACCTTCCTGGGCAGGGGCGCCAGTATGGCCGGTGTGCTAACCGGCTCATTAATAACCATGGAATCCAGCAAAGTCGTGAGCTTGGGTTTATCATCAGCACAGTTTCGGCACGGACCGCTCGAACTCATTGACTCCAACTTTATGGCTGTGATCTTCGCCGGTACTCCATCTTTTCAACAGCTCCACGAGCGTCTGGCCAATGAGATCGTTGAACTGGGGGGGCGGTGCCTTGTGATTACACCCGATCCCCTGGGAAATCGCAGGGTGGGGAGTATGGAACTGTCGATCCCACGATCATCACCCGCCCTCCTCCCTATCTTCGAGATCCTGCCGGTGCAACTGCTGACGATCGCTCTGGCTCAAGCCAAGGGACTTTCCCCAGCCTCATTTCGCCATGCAGCCAAGATCACGAGCAAGGAGTGAACCTCAGGCAGATGTTCGTTTGGGCCGTGGCCTTCGTTTTCTGGCCGCCTGCACATCCTTCTGTGCGTCAGGTTTCTTCACTTCCCAACCGAGACCGGCGCCCTGTTCAGTCAGTTCTGTGATGCGGGTCGTAATCACATCCATATCGAGGGGATAGCGGCCGTAAGCTTTGCAGGTTTCAAACAGATTGTTGACCACGAAATTCTCCATCCATGCGCCCGGCCAGGAGCTTTCATCCGATCCATACCAGGTACCCCACTCATCTTGATAGCGCTCGCCGTGCTGCTGGATATTGGCAAAGGAGGTGAACCCCAGCGGTGCGCTCCATACCATATCGAGTCCGGTCAGAGTGAAGTGTCTCCCGAGATCAGAGATTGGCGACACAGACTGTCGTGAGAAGATCGATTCCCTAATGGACCGATCTTTGATCTCAGGATGGAATCTAGACAACTGTTTCCAGATCACATACCATCCAACTAGAGCCGACCCCCGCCGGGCACACCGAATAGGCCTAACCCATCGGCAACAGTGCGCCCTACATCAACACCACCCTGCAAGTTACCTTTCGGCGGAGGGATTTTCCGTCTTCGATAACAATGTCTAGGAGATCGTGCAATGAGTATGACCTCGAAACAAAGAATGCTCACGGCACTGGATAGGGGTATTCCCGATCGACTGCCTGTGACAACACATCACCTGATGCCCTACTTCCTTGACAAGTATATGGGAGGCATTTCAAAACAAGGGTTTTTCGATCATTTCGGCATGGACGCGATCGTGTGGACTGTCCCACATCGACCTGACCTCGATCAGGGTGAATACTACGACCCATCGCAAGGCGAACCTGGCTTTCTCGAATCCAGGCGTATCGCCAACAACGATTGGCGCATTGAGTTCGAAGATATTCCTCATCCCCGCTATGCCACCACCCGCTATCGTATCATCACCCCAAAAGGTGAACTCACCACGGTTCTGCAATCCAATGACCATACAACCTGGGTGACCGAACACCTAATCAAAGAGAAAACGGACATCGATCTTATCGGGGAGTTTGTCACAGCCCCCAAATGTGATGTAGAAGCCGTCAATGCAACAGCCAATGCCTTTGGTGAACGAGGATTGGTGCGAGGTCATATTTGCTGTTTCGATCTATTCGGACAACCAGGAACCTGGCAAGACGCATGCTGCCTGGTTGGTACACAAAAGATGATCATGGAGACCTTCGATGATTCGGTCTGGGTACACGAATTGTTGAAGATCTTGCATGCTCGCAAGACGATTTTTATCCAGTCGCTGCAGGGCGCCCAATACGATATACTGGAACTAGGTGGGGGCGATGCCTCCACGACCGTTATCTCTCCAGATATCTTCGAGAACTTTGTCGCACCTTACGACAGTGAACTGATCAAAACCGCCCACGAAGCCGGCCAGCGCATTGCTTATCACACATGCGGGGGCATGATGCCCATCCTCGAGACCGTTGCAGCAATGAAACCCAGTGCCATGGAGACGCTCACGCCCCCTGAGATGGGTGGTGATGTGCGCCTGGCCGAGTTAAAAGCGCGTGTCGGCGACAAGGTCTGTTTGATCGGAAGTTTCGACCAATATCACTACTTCGAGGAGTGTTCGGAACAAGCAACCAGAGCCGCGGTTCGCCGTAATTTCGAGGCCGCCGGTGAGGACGGAGGGTTCATTATCAGCCCCTCTGATCATTTTTTCGATGCCGATCCCAAACTGATCGCTGCATTTGCCGATGAAGCGCGTAGGTGCACGTACGAGATATAACTGATTTCTGTGATGTTCTCGATCCCTATTGTCGTCGTGGTCTTCATCCCGCAGCATCAGTTTGTGGCCGGATTGACCACCGGTGCGACAAAAGGATATTTCCGTAATGGAGGATAACGATGTACGAGATGTTAGGAAAGGACTGGAACCGCCAAGAATTAATTCAACGTATGGGCCACATGGACCAGATCGCCGGCATCGTAGCTGCTGAGGCGATCGATGGTACGGGGCGGGGCTCGCGGTATTATCACGTTTACACAGGAAGCGGCCTTAGTTTCGATGTCATGGCCGAGAGGACGTTGGATATCGCGGCCTGTCGCTACAAAGGCATCCCTCTGGCCTGGGCTTCGTCTTCTGGTTGGATGCACCCAAGCTATTATGAGGCAGATGGCCTGGGTTGGTTACGCTCCTTCCAAGGTGGGTTATGTACCACTTGTGGTCTCGATCAGATCGGTGCGCCCTCAGAAGATGGCGGTGAGAGCTATGGAATCCATGGCCGTATCAGCAACATGCCGGCTGAACAGGTCAGTCATCGTACCTTCTGGGAGGGGGATAGCTATCGTCTGGAGATCTCAGGTAGCGTCCGTCAAACACGTCTTTTCGGCGAGAACTTTCTGCTACAGCGTCGCATCTCCACCGCATTGGCTTCGAACGTGATTCTGCTGGAAGACACCATCACCAACCAGGGATTTGAACCCCAGCCACATCTCATTCTCTACCACTGTAATCTCGGGTTCCCACTGCTGAGCGAACATGCCCGTCTGCGTGTCGATGTCGAGGACACAATCCCTCGTGATACCGTCGCAGAGTCGGGATTAGACAGTTGCTTCGAATTCCAGGCGCCGACGCCCGGTTACAAGGAACAGGTCTTCCGCCATGTCCCCAATGTGGATGCAGAAGGCAAGGTTCATGCCGTGGTGGAGAACCCCCAATTAGGCCTGAGTATGCGCATCAGCTTCTTCAAAGAACAATTGCCCCATCTTTTTCAGTGGAAACAAATGGGGCAGGGCGCTTACGTTCTTGGTATCGAGCCTGCAAATAGCAGTGGTGTCGAAGGACGGGCCATCGCCCGTGCCCGAGATGATCTGCCCCATCTGGCGCCGGGCGAGAGTACGCAGTATCAGCTAGAGTTTGAGGTTGGCATTCTTCAGCCAAGCTCATAACCGGCTTTATACATCGCCGCCACATTTTCTGGTGGGCTGACAGCCTGGATATTATGGCACGGGGCAAGGATGTGGCCTCCACCTTCTCCTAATATCTCGATATTTTCAGCCACTTCCCGCCAAACATCTTCTTCGTTGCCGAACGCCAGGGTCTGCTGATTATCTACACCGCCATGGAAGATCAGATATTCGCCAAAATCACGTTTGAGGGCATCACGTTCCATGCCCGGGCAACGCCACTGGATGGGATTGAGCACATCGTAACCGATCTCAATCAGGTCTGGGATGATGTTACGGATGGCGCCGTCGCTATGGCAGAAGGCGTATGCTCCGGCCTCGTGTGTCAACCCGACCATTCGTTTCATGCCTGGCAGTAGGTACTCCCGGATCGTCTCGACGGAAAACAGCAGATTGCTTTGCCCGCCCAGATCCTCGGCAATGTACGAATACGTGACCTGTCCGGGGATCAGGTCTGTATGATCGGCAATGTGGATTGCGGCAAGCTGGACATGGGGAGCGAGGAGGAGGGCATCGCTTCTGCCCGTTATGCTCTCAAGCACGGCATGCCAGGAGGGGGGTATATCTTTTCAACCAGCAACTGCGTCTATACCGGCATGCCGCTATCTCGCTACGAAATGATTCTAGAGGTATGGCGCCGAGAGGGAAACTACAGCATTGAGAAATACATGGGATGAAAAATCGACCCCCAACCTAGTTGCCAATAGAAGAATAGCAGCCTTTATTGAGGAGATACAACGTGCCCATCAAATTTCTTCGCCGACAATCGGCTTGGATATTATCCAGGAATGGCGCCAAGTTGCTGCATTAATCCCAGCGCATTAGTGGTGTGCCATTCTAACCTTTCTTTGCCATTATTGACTTCTCGGATGAACTGCCCTGTGCCAACTACACGTTCACCTGTTGCTGGGACGCCATCCTTTATTCTGCCAAGAAAGAGTCGAACCGGCCTGCTTGTCTGGTAGGATTTCCTCACCCATGCGGATACGGACGCCGATATTGGATAAGGGCGAGGAATTTCAGCCTAAAAACAGCACAAACAGCCAACTCGCATCGTAGAATCGCATTGCTCTGAACGCCGAACTGACAGAAATTGCTCGCCTGTTGCAGCGGCATATCCGTATTTGGAATTACTGTATTCTTGTAAGATAATGATGTTTCAATCCCAGCTAGCAGGCTGTCGGAA
>PIVW01000346.1 GCA_003353825.1 Chloroflexota bacterium | reverse complement strand
CTTCAAAGTTCCTCCGCCGCAGTGGCGGCCCCACAAGCAACGAGGGCGGCCATCGCTAGAGGCTTTACGCCTCATTCAACGATGGTGTCCTACTCCCAGTTGAAGTGCAGTCCTACCTGATAAAGAAACTCGGTAAACAAATCAAAGTTAAGCGAACCTGAAAGCACATGTGCTTTCTTAACTTTAGACGGACGATTCAAGGGTAAACCGACGACTACGATAGGTCAATGCACTACTTCAGAACTGCAATGCGCGTCTCCTAGCGTTGGATTTTTCGCGAGATATATAAAAAGCCCAAGCTGCAAGCTGCAAAACGATAGGTGCTCAAAATAAACTACACGGATCACGATGCTCGTATCAACGGCGCCAGGTGCCCGCGCAATGACTGCAACGAGTAGTGCTGTTGTCCGAGCTGATAGTTGCTCTCGACCATCTGCTGTCGCAAGTCCGGGTTCGTTAGCAAAGCTACAGCCTGATCCGCAGCCGTTTCGATGATCTCAGGTGAAACCTGCGCCAATCCCATCTCATCAAATGCCTGCACCTCAGACCCAAGCGAGACGGCATCGAAGCCTTTGTCCTTGATATCTGCCACATACACAGGGTACTCGAACAACATGATTGGAAGTTGGGCGCGCAGTGCTTCCAATAACTGATTTCCCCAACCTTCCCATAAACTGGGATAGGTGACGAAATCGGCGAAAACATAGGTATCCCAGAGCGAATACACTTTCTTGCCCTGGCGTGTTTGCCGCCTGCCGCCGACCACATCTTCGATAAACAGAGCATCGATTCCCGAATCCTCGATCTTACGTTTGAGTTTGCCGACGTAGCCACCACCAACATCATCCCGAGCATAGCCGGCCAGCACGAACACGATCCGGCTATTTTTATCGAAGGGGCGGCCATCATAAAGACCCTGTTCGCGAAACTGTGCTCGCCGCGCTGGACTGGCCAGCGCCTTGACGAAATCCACTGCCAATTCGATACCTTTACGGCTGACAATACGGGTAGCTTGCAGGATCATGACATCATTCTCAGCCAAGCCAATACGCTCCCGAAAGTCTCGATTGTAGTCATCGGCGATCCAGGGTGCTTCATCGAAATCGAAGATATTGGGCACAACAGTGGATCCGATACCCTTGTGCTCGTACAGTTCTCGTTGGCCCAGGCTGTTGATCACGACATGTCGTGTCAGCGCATCCCGTGGCGGCAGGTATTTGTCGGCAAGCTCGATGGCGGTGGCACATGTGAGCGCTACGCCATTGGTGCGCTCCCAATAGAAATCATGATTGTGAGCTAATGCCGGTAACTGCAGATCGCGCATCACCCGAGTGACGGCGATTGCCACTGAAGGGCTCGCCACCACAGACCAAACATTTTGCGGGATCAGAAAATCGATCTCCTTCTCCTGCACAAAGTCACGTAGTTTGACCTCGATCTGATCGGCCAGGCCATACAATTCCGCACGATAGGCTGCTTCATCAGGATAATCGCCTAACACTTTGAATGTATTGAAGTTAAGCCGCCTGGCATCCTCACGATGATGGTACATCTCCTCGATTAAGATGCCCTCTACAGTGCCAAGATCGCCGGCGCAGAGATGCACGATATGGCCCATATCCTCCAAGACAAGCTTCCACTTATCGATTTCTAGGGAGACGCCATCTGTGTGGCCGACTTGATAATGGATGATGCCAATGTTCATGGGAGCCTCGTACTTAAGATTGAAGATTGCTGATTCTAGTTTTTCTGTGGTTGGCGCTGCAACCAATGAACCACTATACCAATGAATTCATGGGCTGCTACAGAAAACGTGCTGAAGCACGTTCAAAAAGCGGAATTTCAACCAGCTTGAGCTGGTTTTTCTTGGCAGCCGGCGATTTCAATTGGCGGATTGGGCGGATCCACAGAATCCGGTAGAATCAGGAAAATTGAAGAGTGATCTGCGTTTCATACGGTAATCTCTGTTTTGGTTCATTTACCTGGCAGGAGCCGTAGAGTCAGAATCTGGTAGGGTTTGATGGGAATGGAGAGGGCGTTGTCGGTACAGGGCAATTCCTTTTGATTTTCTTCCAAGAGATTGGTGCGCCAGACAGACGCCAGCGGAAATGCCGTTGTCAACCTGAAATCACAGCGTTTCCGGCGGCACTCATACACCCGCAAGATAAGCCCTTCGCCATCTTCCGCCTGCTTGATCGTTTCGATGATCACGTTGGCTTGATCGACTGAGACAAATGCAGACGCTGCTACTTCTGAGTCAATCCTGCCAAGCGCTTGTCCCGGATCCTCCCATACAATGAGTGGATCATTCAAGGCGTAGGCTTCCGAGATTGTCAGCTCATCCCAACTGCCGGCATGTGGAAACAAGCTGTAAGTGAATTGGTGTTCACCACGATCGGCGTTCGGATCGGGATCGGTCGGACTGCGCAACAAGGTGAGGCGGATAACGTTTTCGTGGATATCGTAACCATATTTGCAATCATTGAGCAGGCTTACACCATAGCCCCCTTCGCTCAAGTCGGCCCATTTTTGGGCGCATGTCTCAAAGCGAGCCCAATCCCAACTGGTATTTCGATGTGTAGGACGCTCGACATTGCCCCATTGGATCTCGTATGTCGCCATCGGTGACAACACGTCGACAGGAAAGGCGACTTTCAACATCATATGCCTTTCTTGCCAGTCTACTACGGTCTCGAAATCAATGCGGCGGCTGTTGTGCGCCAGGGAAATACGCTGTGTAAAAACACTATTGCCGATACACCGACTCACTTGCAATGCCCCGCGAAGTGGTCCATTTTCTAACACCCGAACCGACTCTGCCCGTTCTGCCAGCCACATGACGTCATCGTAATAGATGTCGATCTCCCAGGCATCTGGCGTTTTTGGCCTGTCTTCGAACAGTTGAAATTGGTTTGCAACATGGCCGGGCGGAATCAGCTCCCGGCCATTCTCTTTATCAAAGAGAACGGTAATGTCCCCAGCCTCATCGAAATCTACCCTGAGAAATTCATTTTCCAGTCGTTGAGAGGACACATGAAGAGTGCTCGATAAAAGTTTATCATCCGCCACGTTCGATGCGGTTGCCGGAACGAGCGCGAGGGTACTGTAGGGTGCGAGATCTCCGATATCGAGCAAAACCCCGCCATCCACTTCTTGTACTCTTACTCCCCCGCCATCCACGCGCTGTAGCCGTTCGTATACACCTGTCGGATCGGGCCAGAAGGCCAGGTCGTGTCGAGCAAAGGAGGTGGGGTTGGCGACCACCAGATTTGATCCACATGCTCTGGCAATAACTTGCAGGGCACCCCCTTTGACCCCTTCAGCAAGCGCTGTTATCTCATCATATTGTTCAAGTGATTCCACATACACAGCGCCGATACTGCTGCCGGGAATGATGTCGTGGAACTGGTTGAGACAGAGGAGTTGCCAGGCGTGGTGGAGTGTTTCGGTAGGATAGAGGTAGGGGCGCGGTTCGTGTTGCGTCCCGTCGGTTTCGCTCAGGACAAGGCTGCGAGTTGCGTGGTGCTCTTCATGATCGGACGCATGACTTCCGACCTCCGACTTCTGTTCTCCGACCTCCGACCTCTGTTCTCCGACCTCCGACCTCTGTTCACTGATCACAGCAGCGTAGCTTGCCAGAAACTCGGCGTCGTGTAGGAGGAGTTCGCACTTGCGATTGGCGCGTTTGTTCCGGGCCTGGGTCGTGTACGTGCCCCGATGATATTCGAGGTAGAGTTCGCCGTTCCAGGTAGGTAGACGGTTGCCGGCCTCTTGCTCCAGCCTTTCGAAGAACTGCGCCACCGTACCGAAATGCGTGCGTGGGGCGCCAGGAAAGTTGTTCAAATGCTCGATATTTTCCAACATCTCGCCTGTCGGTCCGCCTCCGCCGTCGCCATGTCCATAGACCATGAGCAGGGGAGGTGTTGTCCCCGGTGTGCCAGCATCCTTTTGCTGGAAGTTCGTCCAGGTGCTTAGAACCTGTTCGGGTGTTGCTTCGGCGTTGTAGGTGCTGGCGAAGGCGCTATCACTGTCTTTGGTCGGACTGAAATGGGTGAGCACACGCGTGCCGTCAAGCCCCTGCCACCAAAATGAGTCGTAAGGTAGACGATTGTATTGGCTCCAACCGATCTTGATGGTAAAAAAGTATTCAAGACCCGCTTCCTTGATCAGCTGTGGGAGATTCCAGGCATAGCCGAAAACATCTGGCAACCACAGCACCGGAGATTCCGCACCCTCACCAAAATGCTGGCGGAAAAAGGTGCGTCCGAGCAGGAACTGCCGTGCCAAGGACTCGCCACCAGACAAGTTGCAATCGGCCTCAACCCACATCCCACCTATCACCTCCCACTGCCCCTCGCTCACTCGCTCCTTGATGTCATCGAACAGCGCCGGATAATCCTGGCGCAGATAGTCGTAGAGCTGTGGTTGGCTCTGCACAAAGCGATAGCCAGGGTATTGCTCCATGAGCCGCAAAGTGGTGTGAAATGTGCGACCTGCCTTACGACGGGTCTGGCCCAGTGTCCACAGCCAGGCGACGTCGATATGGGCGTGGCCTACGGTAGTGACATCTACATCTAAGGGTGGTCCGCACCGGTCCAGACCCTGTTCCAGCACGGCCATTGCTGCGGGCACGCTCTCATAGAAGGGATCGCTAAACGGTTCTCGCGTATCCAACACTTTGAAAGCCTGGTCGAGCGAGTTGAAAATATGGGCTCGCGTCGGGTTCTGTTCCGAAATGGCGTCTGCTACAGCCAGCGCAACCCGGGCGAGGGCACTAAATTCTCGCGTCGGTTGGTCGATACAAACGAGCTGACATGGGCGCATCACAAGGGGGACGGGCGCTGTCTGTTGCGGTTCGCCGGTATAGTCAAACCTTAAATCGGCGGTGCCCCCTGTCCAACCATGAAGTTCGAGCACATGCTCCTGACCATCACACCAGCGGCTATCCAGCAATATCTCTTGATGATGGCGATCACAAGCAGCGTATGATTCGCCATCGATGTAGATCAGTGCCTCGGGGTGGCTGAAATCTTTGGCTATGCCAATGGGCAGATAGAGGGCGATGTGCGAGTTTTCTCCCCAGTCGGGGGGAGCACGAAAGTAGGAGCGCAGGACAAAATTCTGATCCACACCACCCCAGATCTGATCCCAAGCGATTTTCTGCCACTCATCTTCCCCCACCCTTCTCTCCCCAAAGGGAGCGTGTAGCGGCCCCGCCAGGCGGCGATAGTAGAATTCTGGTAGCCGATCACGCTGTCGATACACCAAGGGGCGGATCAAATCCAGACGTTGGTGCAATTTAGGTGAAGTCCAACGAATGTCGTGATAGAGATTCACAATGTTGCCGCTTCCTTGTCGATTAGTTGTTGGCTGCGACTTGGCTCAATGCTTTGTAGCCGGCACGAGCTGAATATCATTCAAACGTTATGTCACGTTGATCAAGTGTTGCAACGCCGACGGCAGTATCGGCGCCACCATAGTAAATGTACAGTTTGCCATCGACAATCGCCTGTCCGCAACTAAACACTACATTCGGCACATAGCCGTTGATCTCCCACTCCAATTCGGGTTCTAAAATGGGTTCGGCCTGTCTGGCCAGGACCTGTGAAGGGTCATGCAGATCCAGCAAGGCGGCTCCTAGACAATAGCGCTTGTGGCCACTTACCCCATGGTAAATCAGCAGCCAGCCTTCGTCTGTCTTGATCGGTGGCCCAGCGATGCCGATCTTCTCATTCTCCCAACTGGAACCGGCGATGGGTTGCATGATCGATCGATGGCCGTACCACCTCTGCAGGTCGTCAGAATATGCCAACCAGATACCGACACCACGCCGGTGGAACATGATATATCGGCCGGCAATGCGTTCGGGGAATAGAGAAGCGTCTTTGTTCTGCTCATGTAGCACCACACCATGTCGCCGCCAGTCGATCAGATTCTGCGAACTGGCCAGGCAGATGCGGTAGTCGCCGGGAAAACGCCCGCCATATCCTGTGTACATCATGTAGAAAGCGCCATCGATTTCTACGATTCTGGGATCTTCGGGACCTCGCAACTCTTGCTCGGCATCATTCTTCAGAATCGGTTGTTGCAGTCGATTGAAATGGAGCCCATCTGCACTAACAGCATAACCGAGACTGTTGATGTACACCCCTTGATCACCATTTGAAGTGATGTCAGTGGCCCGGTAGATGAGATGGACCAGGCCGTTGGCGAGAATGGCTGCGCAGTTGAACACGGCGGCCGCTTCCCAGGGATTTTCGGGCCTGGGTCGGAGGATGGGTTGGTCGCTAAGTCGTTGCAGTCGTATCATCGCAGACGTTCTCGCTATCCCGATAGCTATTTTATATAGTTTCTGTATTGGTCAGGCACATGTTGA
>PIVW01000345.1 GCA_003353825.1 Chloroflexota bacterium | reverse complement strand
TCGGCGACGATGTGATAGCTGCCGGTCTGGCGTGCCTGTGCCAGGGCAGATGAGATCGGATCAGAAGAAGCAGGCTCGGTATAGCCACTGAGGGCCAAGACCAGGCCACCGGCAAACAGCACGGTCATGACCAGTGCCAGGGTGAATAAGGTGATGCGGCGTGTGTAGTTCATGATTCTGTCCTTGCTATTGGGGATGATCAAGTCGGATTGTGAAGTGGTCGTCATGCTCACAGTCACATGCATTATCTATTAGCGGTTGTCGCCGGATTGTTGCAAGCCACCGGAGACTGATTACGTCTTTGCAAGTACCGTAGAACCTGTTACTGCATGATCAGCGGTAGCATGAGGTGAAGCGAAGCCTGTCTCACGCGAATGGGGGTTTGCAGACCTTCGATATTGCCCGCCAAATCGGTGGCTCTGCTGCGAATGGCAAGTTCAGCATCATGAACCGAGAAGTGGGCAGCCCATACCGTGGCGCCGGCAGGCAGATCTTCAGGTGGCGGTACTACGACACCCTTGCTTTGTAATAGGCTACGAGCCTCGTCCCCGAGCAGAGAGGGTTGCCAGGGGCGGTTGGCTGCCAGGCGTACCTCGACCTGTGCCAGCCCCCAACCATCTTGGGCAAAGCCCCAAACAAGGATTTTATCGCCAGTGAACACAGCACCGTGGGTTGGCTCTTGGATGCTGGAGGTGGGCGCGAGGCTGTCAACCGTGAGCAAAACTGCCTCAGAAGCCGGTCCTACATTGCCGGCCTCATCGATTGCCCTGACGCGCAAGGCATGTTGTACTCCTTCTTCGACCGGCAGACGCCAGTTGAAGCTCCAGCGCACCGTACCGTTTGACGTCGGCGGGCCGGAAATAACAGCCGCATACCATGGTCCGCCATCGATTTGCACTTCTACCTGTTGCACTGCTGCCCCAGCTGGGAACTGATCCTGGGCCTGGCCGTTCAAACGTACGCGATTGCCTGCCAGAATGTCCGTGTCTAGATCGAAACTGGACACAGGGCCAACGTTATCCACGGTGACCGGGATCGAGACGATCTCGCTGCCGTGACTGTGGTTGTCAAACGCCCGAGCTGATAAGGTAAAGGTTCCTTCCGCAGGGACTTCGATATCGGCCTGCCAACCTTTGGTACCTTCGGCTTCAATCCAGGGACCATTGTCTACCTGAATTTCAGTGCGGGCGACGCCGGTACCGCCAATATCAGAGGCTGAACCACTTATCCGTTGCAGACCTGTTGCCAGCGTGGCGCCCGAGCTTGGCAGATTGAAACGCACAAGGGGCAGATGGATATCGACGACATGGCTGAAGGTCTGGTAGGATAGATCTGGTTCGCTGGAGCTAACGTCTGCGAAGATCTCCGCTGTTACGGTAACCGACTCAGAGTGCCCCAAGTCTTCAGCCAGCTTGGCGGTAATAGTGATGGGACTCTGTGCCCCTGGAGCCACGTTGCTCAGGTCGATAAACCAGCGATCAGCTTGTGGTTGCGTCTGTGCGAATGGCCATCCGGCCAGACTCTTAAACTGAATGCCCTCGCTGCCTGAGAAGACAAGCGTTGCCTTTTCCAGAGGCTTTCGATCTTCGTTGGTCACGAAGAACACGTAGCGAACCGTGCTATTGGGACCAAGGGGGCGGCCATTCGTATCCGGACTGTAGATTCGCACCGTTGTATGATGGGCGCTTGGCTGACCCGCATTCGGGGCAATCCCTTGCGCCAGCGCCGGCCAACTATATGCCGATGCCCAGGTATTTGGGAAAGGCTGACTCGTGTGACCAGACTTGCAGCACTTTCCATTGGGTCCGACGATAGCATTATCTGTGGGTAAGACGCTGTGAACGGTGCCGTCATCATCCATTACCGAGGCGACAAATTGAACTGCGCTGTTGGCATTGATGGCTGAGCGTGAGAGCCGTATCTCGGTATCACCATTGGCGCCATGTGCGTCGAGGAAGCCGGGATCTTGTACCTGCTCCCAGACACCGCCACCGACATAACGCAGGAGATCGTGGACATCTGGTGATGAGACAAAGACGTAATCCGCTCCAAACGGTAGTGTCAGGTTGTCGTTCTTATAAGCTGTGAGAGAGCCGCCAGCCTGCGTGTCGAAGTGGATATAGCCGATGCCATGCGGACCCCACAACGGCCCTCGCCAGCCCAGGTACAGATAGTCTGCATCCCAGCTGGTGTACAGGCTATACGTCCTATTGGGTCTTGGGTCGGAACCGAGCAACTCTGTCTCCGGATTCCACTCACCTCTGGCGACATTGATATTGGCGTCGATAATGATCGACTTGCGCCAGGCCTGCTCTGACAGGCCCCCTGTCGCCAGAACGCCCTCGCTACCTGCATGCCAGGGGCCATAGCGCTCGAGATTGATATTGTCGGAGCCATCCTGCGTCATAAGGTGGATATACCAGGTACCGGCGGTCGGCAGTTGAGCGCTGTAACTATTGCCGGATGCCGTTTGATCGCCTGTGGGGATGGTAAATGTCATTTGATTCACTGCAACCAGCACCTCTACGACTCCGCTACCATCGCTGGGTGGCGCCCAGGTTAACTCAACGGTACTCGGTGCAAGGACATGGCTGCCGACCTGAGGAGAGGCTGTTAAGAGGTTGATGAAACCGGGTCCTTCATTATCCACAACGGCAGTAGAACTCTGTACCGTCACGTTTCTTGCTGTATCTTCGGCGCGAATGCGTAGTGGGAAGGTGGCGTAATCGTTATCAGGGCTAACTGTCCAGGTGTAGATCCAGTTGCCACTCACATCCACATCAGCCGGATCATAAATGAAGCCTCCATCGATACTCACCATAACCGAAGCGATATCACTGCCGCTGTCGCTTGCTGAGCCTGACAACGCGATCGTATTGGTAATCACATCGGTAGGTGGCGCGAAAGTGATACTCGGAGCCTGTGTATCCAGAACGATTGTAGAAACCGTATCGTTGGCGGCCGTCATGCCTGCGGTGCGACTGGCGCGCATTGTGATAGTATGACTGCCATCGCCTGCCAGAGTTACCGCTTTGCTCCAGCTACCGTCCTGGGCCGAGGTGTCGGATAATGCGGCCATTCCTTGGGACACGCCGTCGACCAGGATCTCGACCTGCCCATCACCAGAAGTATCCTGGTAGTGCACGAAACCCTCCAGGTTAACACTTGCACTGGCAACCGCGCTATCGGGCGCGGGATTGGTCAGGGCCGCTTCATTTTGTGTTGTTACCACCGTCATCTGCGCCGGGCTGCTCTGGCCAATGTTTCCTGCCTGATCAGAGGCGTAAGCGATGATCGTGTGGGTGCCGTTCTCCAGGGCGATCTGCCGCTCGTATCGCTGCGCACCGCCAGTCGAAGGGATTGTACTCGACTGCGTGGCTGTGATTACGTTGCCGTCCACGTCGAAATAGACGCCCGCCACATTATATATGCTCTCACCCGTAAAGCCCGTCGGCGCCCAGTCACTGACATCCATACTTAGGGTTATCGCCGGAGCGCTGGTCGCCGCGCCATCGGCAGGTTCGATCAGGTTGACTGTAGGAGCGGTGCCATCGGCGATGAATTCGGAACGGAACCAGTCCATAGCTAAGTTGGGTGTGTTATTCACGCCGTCGCTGGGTTTGCTATACAGTCGGTAAAGGCCGTCACCCTGGTCAGGGGTAATTGTAGTTGTCCAGTAGGAGCCAGGTTGGCCAGCGCTACTCAGCGTCGCCTCTTGCCAACTAACTGGTACAGTCGAATCAGGGCTCTCCGTCGCATCTGTCACGTGCACGAGACCGACCTGTACTGACGAAATCCCGGCGCTACCGAGGCCACAGGAGTTACCCTGTTTGCCAAGGAGAAGGGTAGCCGGAACTGCGAGGAGTTCACGGTATCCCATATCGGCCTTGGCGCCTCCCCCTATGGCCACCGCGGCGTACTCACCCTTGGGGATGGCATCTACAGCCGGAGATGAAGTAGTCAATTTGAAGTTACCATTATCGCTGTCGGTGAACAGGGGATCCTGATTGATTTCACCCAGACCGGATGATACGCTGCCGACGTAATCCACACAGGTGCCGCACCAATTAAAGTCGCTATTGTAGACCAGATTATAGCTGTTAAAGATCTGGCCACCTCCTGTGTTGTCGAAGCCCACATTATTCTGGGCGATGATATTGTATCGCGCGTGCAGCCAGGTATCGGGGTCTGCGACGACGACGCCCTGGTTGAAGTTCTGGGCAATCGTGTTAAAGGTTAGCTGCCCGCTCGAGCCCGATTGGAAGAGGACGCCTACATTGCCATTTCCGGGAAATCCGCTGAGGGGAGAAAGCCCACCGATAATGTTCTTGGTAATGGTTATCCTGTTCGAGGCTCCCGATACGAGGATACCCGCGTCGTTGAAGTCCTGTCCACCATCCGTAATAGTAAAGCCCAAGATTTCGACGTTGGTCACGCCATTGAGCGTGAGCGCCGAACCGCTACTGTTTGCATCGATAATGGTGGTTTCAGCGCCGTTCCCTACCAGGCGGACGCCACTCTTCATGTCCACGTTTTCATCATAGACCATGGCGCCGATCTCGCCGCCATCCACACCTACCGTCCACATGCCAGCCAGATCGGGTATGTTGTCCACCGCGTCCTGGATCGTGTCAAAGGCTGTTACCTGCCATTCTAAACCATCATTCAGGCATTGTTCGCAGTAGTTTTTGCTGGCATAGACCGATGCCTCTGCCGCCTGCGCATAACCCAGGTCCACCCGTACTCCACTGCCAGGCGGTGCCGGATCGCTCGGATCCCCGGCATCCACCACAGGTGAATCGCCAAGGGGACGGTAGTCACTTTGGCTCGCGTCCCTGAAGAGTGGATCGGCGAAGATTTCGCCTGAGCCAGGTTGGTCAACCGCGGTTCCATCATTTTCGAAATCATTGCTATTGCGCCAGTAGGCGTTGAAGTTATGTAACAAGGTCTGGGTACTTGGGCAGCCATTCGTTTCATAGCTCAAGCCCACCTGTTGCTGGAAGGCCAGGATGCTGTTGCGTATATCCACATTGCCACAGCTGCTTGCAACGACGCCATTCTCGTTGCTTACTATGGTGTCGTTGATCAACGTTGCCTGGGCTGTACTGCCGCTGATATTAACCGCCGTGCCCATGTTGCGCACGATCAGTCGTTTTAGACTGACGTCGCCTTCGCTGTCAACCGTGATGCCATTGACCTTATCCTCACCCGCCAGCGTGATCAAGGCCAGGGCAGTCTCCCTGGCATTCTCTACACCCACCAGATAGCCACCCATATCATCAGGCGGTGCAAGGATGGTTAGGCCGGCGCCGGAGCCGAACACTTTCACACCATTGACCAGGGAAATGCGTTCACGATACTCGCCTGGCTCAATCAGCACGCTTTGAGCACCGCTGGCAATCCCACCCTGGATACTATTAAACGCATCCACACCCCAATTGCGGCCGTCGTTCTCGCAGTTCTCGCAGTAGGTGGCATCCACATAGACCGGAGCTCGATAGGTGTAGTACCCCTGGTCCTTGCCATTGCTGGCTTGTGCGATCGCTGCCGAACCGGATTTCAGTCTGAATAATCCATCTGCCGAATTGAGGAACTTCGCATCCTGCACCGTCATCAGCGTGCCGGTCGGCGAGCTTTGCCAATCGCCGTCGGCGCCATTTTGACTGGCAAAGCCATTGCTAAGCGTTATTGCGGGGATCTGGCTGCTGCTGTCGTTCCACCAGACAGGTAGGGGCGCCGCATTGGGCAGGGCCACGAACAGGTTGTCCTGTAAGAAGATGAAATTCCGTGTCAGGAGGCCGGAGTTATTGTTGACCAGTGTAACGCCTGAGGCATTGGAAACCAGGGTATTGTGGCGCAGCCATAGAGCGGAGAGAAAAGCGTCGATGGCCGTACTGCCGGCGATATCCTGGTCGAACAGAACATGCTTGATCACCACATTGCGAGCATCATTCACGGCAGGGCCGGCGGTAGCCTGTCCGCCTTGGTTCAGTTTGATGCCGGTTGAGGCGTTTCGTATCGTCAGATTTTGGATGGTTACGCCCTCGATGTTGGGGTAGGTGTCAGAGACTTCGTCAGTGGGCAGGATGGTGATACCGGTGCCCCCTTGCGCGTCCAGGAAAACCGCATCCGGATCGCTCCCGCGCAGCGTCAGGTAATCCTGACCCGCATGGATCACCGCCGAGGCGTACACGCCCGCCGCCACCTCGATCGAGTCGCCAAACCAGGCGATATCCAGCGCCGATTGCAGGTTGTCAAAGGCATCGATGCCCCAACTACGGCCATCATTAGCGCAGGCTGTGCAGAAGTCGTCATCCACGTAGCGCACGGTTGCCAGGCTCGCCAGTTGGAAGCGCCAGCCATCGCCCGCCCCATT
>PIVW01000926.1 GCA_003353825.1 Chloroflexota bacterium | reverse complement strand
GATTTCGCGTGGTACGGATTTTTCCCACACTATATCTAGGCGCTTGACACAACCAGCCACTAGGTGTGGGGGAATCATCAACGGAAATTCGTGATCGTCACGCGAAGTCCCAAAGAGCCAGTTTGTAGTAAGCGCTTCAGCGCTTTTGTGCACCTGCTACAGTGATAAATCGCCTACTACGCGATCCAGTCAAACAAGCATTTAGCATATGGCACGTTTACTTGCGAACGCCCCCTCTGATAAACGTTCCAATTACAATAGCAGCGACAGCAATGCCCATCCATTTCTTCAAATTGGACCTTGGCTCTGCACGGACCCCTTTTGCCATGATCGGGATAGATTCCAACTTTCGGCCGGCGTCTCTCTTCAATTGTTCGAACAAAGCCGAATCCTCTCGTAAGGTATCGGCCAACTCTCGTTTTGTGGCAAAGTCCTCTTTGGTTATGTAAACACCAAAGGAACGTAGACCTGCCAGCCTGAACCCATGCTTTAAGAACAACCGGTAAATCTCCTTCACCCGTTCCAAGCTAAGGTTACGTCCAAGGGTGTAGTCCTCGAAACGCCCTTCCATCGCCAACAATGCGGTTTCGGCAAGACAAGCGTAGGCTGTGCCAGGAGGAAGACCGATGTCATAACCGATATCAATATCTCCGGGAATAAGCACTTCACCACTCTCGATCACAAGGACATCAGGGCGCAAGGCTGCCTCAGCCGGATTGATATCCAAAGGCCGGGCAACGTCGCAGATCACAGTCCCAGGCTTACACTTTGTGATATCCACAATCCTTTGCCCAAATGCCGAGGTCGCGGTGATTATCAGATCACAGTCTGCCACCAGATCGTCCGCTTTCGTGGCGACGGTCACCTCAGCACCAGGTGTTTCGTTCTGAATCGTGCGCTTCAGTTCGATGAGTTTCTCGGGCTCTATGGAAACGAGAACTACGTTGCAGATAGCCTGGGCGAGCAAACGTGAACAGACGGAACCAATTGAACCGGTGGCGCCTACTACCATCACTTTGCCTCGAGTCAGATCGGTCGCCCCCATTTCGATGACCGCTTGTTTGGCAGATTCCAAAGTGGCGGCAACTGTGAGGCTATTGCCGCTGGTGATGGCGATATCGGACTCATGAGCGACGGTAATGCCTGCATCGCCGACAACACTGGTAAATGCGCCCAAACCCATGATGCGAGCACCTTTGCGTTCTGCGATGCGAGCCGATTGATTGAGGCGCTCATAGGTAAAACGTTCGTCATGCCGCAATATCTGCCGAGGCGTTGCCGCCAGCGCAATGAGATGTCCTTCGATACGCTGGCCGGTCGTGGGTGATATTCCCCCCGTTATCCGAGACAGATAAAACGGCGGCGCGTAAGCGGCTATTGTTTCTACAAGCTGATCCGGAAGATATTTAGTGAACTGGGTGAGCCGATATTTGTGGACAAAACTAACATCCAAGGGGTGGATAACAAAGGCAAAGCGATTGATGCCTGCCTCCCGCTCTTGCAGGTAACGAATGCCCGGCGTCCACTGAATCTCGGCGACTAGATCGAGATATGTATCCTCGTTTAAGGGAGCA
>PIVW01000925.1 GCA_003353825.1 Chloroflexota bacterium | reverse complement strand
GGAATACGTGGCAGTGATTTTCTGTTCAGATGCTCACTCCCTGAACCCGCATATAGTAGCATTCTCAGGAATCATACTGCATGTTGTGGTTACAAACTAGCACCATTGGTTAATACAGGGAAGGCAACCACCTTTCCCGTTTTGGGTTGATCTGGTGGTTGCATCGGTAAGCATTGGCACAAGCCTTGATGAGGTCGAGCGTGGTTGTAGAATGTCGTGAAATCCCTGACGATGCCATAGATATGCTTCTGATTGAGTATGATCATGTGATCCAAACATTGGCGGCGTAGCGTTCCCATGTACCTTTCGCAAATAGCATTTGCATTTGGCGCCTGGTACGGTGTGCGGATTTCTTTGATGCCCGTTCCTGCCGCCACTGCCGAGAATTGCTGCCCGAACTTGCTGTCAGTGTCACGAATCAAGTACTTTGGACCTTCACCCCAGGGGGTAGCTTCACGCAGTTGTTGGGCTACCCAGACATCGCTTGGATGGGCTGTCACCGCCACGTGCACGATGCGGCGACTGGCATGTTCCATGATCACAAAGACGAAGAGGGACCGGAACAGGATGTCGTACACCTGAGTGAAATCACAGGTCCATATTTGAGGTGCATGGTTCTTCAAAAAGGTTGCCCAGGTCTGACCCGAGGGACTGGGAGTGTCCTTGCGATTCATATACTTCTGAACGGTGCATTTGCTGACCTGAATGCCCAGCTTCAAGAGCTCACCCCGAATACGCTCCGCTCCCCAGATCACATTCTCCACTGACATCTCACGAATCAGCGCTCTCGTCTCTGCTGTGATCCGGGGCTCTGCTGACCTTGGTTTCGATTTCCGTCGCCAAACAATGCGGAACAGTTCTCGATGCCAGCGCAGAAGCGTTTCCGGTTGCACGATCAGCAGCGCTTGCTTCCAATAGGGTGTGGCTCTTGCCAGCAGCAAGAGTTTTACCCGATCGCGATTACTGAGCTTGGGGCGTTTGCTCTGTCGTTGCAGAATGATCAACTGTTGCCGCAAGAATGCATTCTCGGCGATGAGTTCGGTCTTGCTACGGGTAAGGTCGATGGCAGAACCACCCGCCATGGTAAGGTTGCTGGATCTGAGCCAGTGCTTGATGTGAGTTTGAACGGCGTTGGAGAATCGACGACAGAGTTTGTTAAGGGCTGAATGCATATTGCTGAGACTCCCGCTTTGGAGATATGAAGTCGGGAGCATAACAGCATGATGCCCGTATATCAACCACAGCGAGCACTCAAATTAGCACGGATGAGCGAAGTAGCCAGCACGGGCAGCGTTAGAAAAAAAACGAGGTCGCCTTCTTCCCGTTTGCACCGCAATCCACCCGTTGCCATGTGTTCCTTGATCGATCAACATGCCGCCCCGCCGTCACGATTTGGCCGCTTCGCACACAGAACCCACGTGATGATTAGTCAGTCAGGGAACCTAACCACTAAATATAGTAGGCTCTTTGGGACTTCGCGTGACGATCACGAATTTCAGTCGATGATGCCCCCACACCTAGTGGCTGGTTGTGCCAGCGCCTAGATATAGTGTGGAAAAAATCAGCACCACGCGAAATCC
>PIVW01000924.1 GCA_003353825.1 Chloroflexota bacterium | reverse complement strand
ATCCTTCGAACCGAAACTTGGTTCCAGCGCCTCTATCTGGATCTGGGAGGCTACCGTCTTTTTGCCTAAATCTGAGCACACTATATATGGGCCTGTCACGCGAAATCCCAAAGAGCCAACGATCATCAACGCTTTCGAGGTATCTTTCACGCATGACCGTATCCTCAAACCGCCCGGCAATCTCATCTTCCAATTGCAGGGCGGTTTCACGCATCGCTGTGGCCTCAGTCTGTCGACCCGCTTCCTTCAGTACCGTGGCCGCTGCAAGACTTGCCTCACGCATCAGGGGAAACAATTTCCATCTTCTCTGCTGCGGCTATTGCCCGGGCATGGTATTCCAGTGCTGCTTCGACCTCTCCCTTTGCCTGGGCCAGCCGACCCGCCGTAAGAGCGACAACGGGCTGGGCATAGGTGAGATCGTTTTCGTCGGTATAGGTTTGCGCTTGCCTGAGAGTGTCGCCTGCTGCTTCCCAATTGCCACGCTCGATCGGCAACCCTTACGCTATCAGCCAGCAACAGCGGTTTGGCCAGGAAGATGGTTTGGGTGGGCTGATTCAATCCCCTGTTGAAGTACTTAACAGCCTCATCTATTTCTCCCGTATCGAGATAGTACTCTCCCATATCTTGCCAGGCGTAGGCGGTACTGGCCACCCCACCCGAGCCCTCGATAATGGCCTGTGCCTGGCGATAATAATCTTGCGCTTTCGCCATATAAGTGGGGCTGATTGCCATTAGTGTGGTCGCAAATGCGCCCGATTCGACCGACAACGGCGAGGATCCATTTGGATTTCCGATTTCATTTTCCGCCATGTTTATCCTCTTTTTTATTATCAGCATGACTGCGGGGTATATGCTGTAAAGTGTCGCCAAAGAGAAAGAGAACCGCACTGTAGAGGTCCTGTTGCTTAGCATCCAGCCGCGGCAACTTATGCTCGGAAAGGTGCTGGGCTTGGGTGTTGTGGGTCTGGTGCAGATGACAGTCTGGCTGGGCGGTGGCTCCTTAGCTCTGGGTCAGCGTGGCAGCACGCCGGGGGCAGGTGCCGCTGGATTCGAGTTATCGCCACCCCTTTTGATGTGGATATTGATCTATTTTCTGTTAGAAAGTGTTTGAAAAATGGTTTTACGGCGCCCGAATTACCGTTGAGCGGGCAAGCCGCCGAGTCATGATGTGAATCATTGCCGCATATATCATGGCTTCACTTGTTTCAGGTAAGATTTCATACTCCTTGCTGAGGCGGCGATAGTTGCCAAGCCAGCCAAAAGTGCGTTCGACTATCCATCGTTGAGGCAAGACTTGAAAACCTTTGACATCATCATTTCGTTTGACGATTTCGAGAATGCAATTCAGAACGGTCTTGGTCCATGCGATCAACTTGCCGCGGTAACCGCCATCAGCCCAAATCAACTGCAGACGACAATACCTTCGCCGAACATTTGAGCTAATGAGAAAGACAGAGCAGATTGTATAATTGAGGGTCAACGCAGAATGGTGGGGTAAGTTAGACAAAAGGACCGTCCCGGCGATAATCTGAGGTAACGAAAACCAGGAATCACCAAGGAGGTCCTGATGTCAAGCGTAGCCTTATTGCCA
>PIVW01000923.1 GCA_003353825.1 Chloroflexota bacterium | reverse complement strand
GTAATGCCCGCTTGAACTTTGAGCGACTCGATCTCGGGCATAATCTTGCCGCAATGCAACATTTTCACGCCCAAATCCGTAGACAGCACACCGCTGTTCATGTCGTGGATCAGCTGCTCGCCGGAAACGCGTTCGTCCACAAAGGCCACCGCGTACTTATCGCACTTGATCTGCTTCAGCCAATACGCGATCTCGTGGTGGTGCCACGACTGCACTCGGATGGGGTTGGCGAAGTTGCCGTTCATACTCGCTTTCTGGTCCAGGTACAGCCAATACGCCTTGGTGCCCGCCGGCGGCTTCTTCTTGCCATGGTTTTGCGCCCAGAAGCCAGTCTTGGTCGAGTTTTTACGGTGGTGCCGTTTGCGCGAATGGCTGGAATTCACACTGGCACTGCGCTGTTGCTGTAGCATTTGCTGCGAGGCAGACGGCGTCAAGTTGGGCGAGGACGTGTTTGACAGCATCTTCTCAATCGGTTGGATGTCGGGAGCTAAGTTGCCCTCTATCTTGGGCGTAGCACTCACCTCATCGCTAAACACCACACTGTGCCGCTTGTCATCCTCTTTCTTGTCCTCTGCTGCGTCGTGGTCCTGCTCCTCGTCATTGGGGTTGCTGTTCAGAAAGCTGTTGCTTTCCTGGATCTGGCTGGTCAGCATGCTGTTGTCTAAGGGCAGCGCCTCCTCATTGTCGAAATACATCATCGTCTGTTGATGCGCGTCAATCAGCGGCGGCATCTCTTCGTCCGTAACGTCGGCAGAGTCGCTGTTGTAATCTGTGTCTTTGTCGTCATCGTCCAGAATGAATCCATCCTCTTCCGCCTGTTTGATAATGCCTTCCTTCTCCCCAATCTCCGCCAACAAGTGCTGTATTCGCGACTCGTACTCTTTTTTCAAGCTCACGATCTCCGCATCGCGCGCACTGAGCTCCCCTCGCAAATGCGCGATGATGTCCGTGCCGCGCTCGTCGTTTAGGTATTGGTTGGGATACGAGATAATGTCCCACGGCTCGCACTCGTCCCATTCCGTGCGGATCTTATCGCGCAGCTCGACGATGGCACGCATGATTTTAGCCACATGCACGCGTTTGATGCCCATCTCAGAGACGAGGTAGTTTTCGCCGAGATCGGACAGCAAAATGCTTCCGTCCACGTGTGCTTTCATGAAAGTGGTCATATATTCGCTCAGCTTAACCTCCACATCGATCCAATGCGCCACTTCAAATCGGTTCCAGTCGTTGGCCCGATCGACGCAACCAAAGTCCTCCTGTTCCTCCTCTTGTTTCTCCAGATCGAGGTACATCTTCTCCTCTTCTTTGAGGATCACCATCTCCGCATTATTAATATTGTTCAATTCCTTCCGCATCTCGCGCTCCATGGCAGCGATGGCAATGTCGCCGATCTCGTCCCCCATTCCGACGGCCATGCCAGATTTGCGGGAGCGGCCTCCGACCTTTGTGGTTGTGGTTGTGGTGCGTTTGTCTGTGGCGCAGATCGCAAAAAGCACAAAGCACATGTTGTGGATATGGGTGATATGCAGTAATATGAAAAGAATGAAATTAAACTTTCTCAGCATGATAGTCTTGAATTTCAGTCATTG
>PIVW01000344.1 GCA_003353825.1 Chloroflexota bacterium | reverse complement strand
AATCCTCTTCGGTTGCAGGCCAGCCCACAAATTCCTGGACACGTTGGATCAGTTCCTCGTCTACGTTACTCGCCTTCATGATATGGGGTTCGGTGCCAAGATAATAGGCCACCAGTGCTTTGCCTTCCATCATAGCAGCTTGTGAGTCATCATCTGAGAGACAGCACACCAGCAACTCTGGACGATCTACATCATCGAGGGTTTTGCCAGCCCGTGCCGCTCCGATGCGCGTTCGTTCCACGGCGCCGCGAATGTAATCTACCGAAACCACATAATTCAGAACAACGCCATCACATATCTCACCGGACAGCTCCAGCATTTTGGGGCCGGTGGCGCCAATGTAGATGGGAATATCTCGCGGCGAAGTATCGCCGAAGGCCACATCCAGTTTGACACGGTCCAGACTTACAAACTGTCCTTGATAGCTAACTTCCTCCATCGTGAACAACTGGCGGATCGCTTCGATGTTTTCACGCATGGCGGTCAAGGGTTTGGTCCTATTCACGCCCACCCGTGAGGAGATCGGTTCCCACCAGGCCCCTAGCCCCAGCATCACGCGGCTGCGACCATCCGCTGTCTTGCCTGCCAGTTCCCACAGCGTGCTCCAGGTGGCAGCTATCACGGCGGGGTTACGGGTCCAGATAGGAAGTACGCCCGAACCAAAACGCATACGCTTGGTTTCTGTCAAAAAGGCGCTCATCATCACCACGCAGTCGCGCGCCAGCCGCGTGTCCGCCTGCCAGATCTCCGAGAATCCCTGCTCCTCGGCATACTTCACCATCTCGATCTCATAGCGAATGGGATGTTTGTCTTGCATGTAGAGCGCCATGCGTTGTGACATCAGCTAGCTCCTTTCGTGTGGGGTAGATAAGTAGACAAGTAAAATGGTTGACAAGGTTGCGTTGTCTGTAAGACGATGTAGGCGTGAACTACCCTTGTGTCCCTGTATCCTGAACACGACATGGAAATGTATCTATGATGCATCTTAATCCCCCACATAGCATTTACCCTTTGACTGCCCCTTCAACCATGGCCTTAAAGAAACTGCGCCTCGTGAATAGGAAGAGGATGATGATAGGCGAAGCGATCAAAATACAAGCTGCGGCGATGACCTGTAAGTTAATGATATTCTGCCCCAGAAATTCGTATAGTCCGAACATCGCCGGTTTGTAAGCGTTCTTGGAAATGAGCAAATAACCGGCGATGAACTCGTTCCAAACATTCACAAAGGTGAGTAGGAAAACCGCCATGAGGCCCGGCAACGCCAGGGGCATGGTAATACGAAACAAGGCGCTTATAGGGCTGCAACCATCAATCAGCGCTGCCTCCTCTAGTTCTCTGGGGATAGCGTCGAAGAATCCTTTGGCGATCCATACACTAAGTGGGAGAAAGAATCCCATGTAAACGGCGACAATGAATAACCTGTCGTCGTAAAAGGGAAGATCGGCTTTGCGCAGCGTTGTGCCCATTTGGTAGAGGGCGAGCAAATTGGTGAGGAGAGGTACGCCCGTAATCGCCAGAATCGCGGTCATCAACAGACCGTGTCCCCGAAAACGATAACGCGAAAAGGCATAGCCCGAAAGACCTGCCAGAAGCACGACGAGAACTGAAGTGATTATGGCGTACATCAATGAATTGGGAATATAGGTGCGGAGCATGTTGCCTGTAAGCGCGAAGCCGAGCGGTGACGTATCTGATGGCTTGGGTTTAATAACGCGCTGGTAACCTTCCACTGTCCAACGGCATTCGCTGAGGCTAAAACCTTCGGGCGTGTCGCAAGGCAGGAAATTGGGTGGCTTGCGGATAATATCTCGCTCACCTTTGAAGGAAACCAAAACAGTTGTGATAATTGGCAGCATGGCGAACACTAAAACAAAGATAATGGCGATATTGACCAATAGCCCTTCCCAGTTTTGCCGGGACGATATATTACGTCTCGTCATATCAGTCGCTCCTTTGCTCCAGGCGTGTTACTCGTAGAGTGCCTGAAATCAGTAGCCAGTTGAGGACGGCGATCAGCAGCGCCAGCGCCGCTGCTCGTCCGAAATTCAACTGACCCCAGCCAATCGAGTAGAGTAGATAACTCAAAACCTCGGTTGATGTACCCGGCCCGCCGCTGGTGAGGCTAAACACCATTCCTACCCCGTTCATGCCGCTGAGCGTCAGGCTGAAAAGTGCTACCACCAGGGTTGGTAACATCAGCGGTATCATGATTCTGCGAACGATCTGCCAACTGTTGGCCCCATCGATGCGACTACTTTCGATGACTTCATGCGGAACCGTCTGCATAGAGGCCAACATAAGAAGCGTTATAAAGGGCAACGCCCGCCAGGATGCCGCAAGGATTAGGTAGATCATGGCCGGAGCTGGGGGAAAAGGGAAATCCCCAAACCATGGTTTGGGGCGGACTGCGGTCAAAATCGACAATCCATTTGGAGAAAATATCTCCGGGTTCTGCAAAATGCCTGAGAGCAGGCCGTAATCAGGCGTAACAAGAAGGCGGAAGACCATGCCTGTGATGATATCGGCGATAATCCAGGGAATAAACAACAATGTGATATACAGCCCTGCCAGACGTAATTTGCGATTTAGGAGCAGGGCGATGAAAAAGCCCAAGACCATTGTCAAGCCCGCATAACCAACCAAAAAGACAACGGTATGGCCGACGCTTTCCGCAAATAAACCCATGCCAAACAAACGTTCGAAATTGTCGAGCCCCACAAACGTCCATCCTGAAGGTTCTCGTTTTTGAAGGCTCAACCAGAACGTGTACAGCGCCGGATAAACTTGAATGACAAGCAGGACGACCACCGTAGGCATGATCAGCCAGAACGGGAGCCAATCGCGTTTAGAGCCGGTACCTTTTCGACGCCTTGCGGTCTGTGTCATGGGCTCAACCTAGGACGATATATGCGCGGAAAGATCAGTGGGTATCAGAACGACAAGGTGGCAAGGTAGAATCTCGCCTTGCCACCTTGTCGTTTAACTAGAGTGGTAGAAAAATGCAGTACGCTGGCTAACTACCGGCGTTGTACTCACCCTGCGCACTCTGCAATTCAGCCGCGATGTCGGCTGAGGGATCCTCTTTGATGAGCTTGTAGATGGTCTGCATTACCAGCTCTTGAGCTTCGTTCGGTCGCTCCAGCGAGCCATACCAAGGTCGGCACGAGCTGGCGCCAACCGCTTCGGCTGCTCCCTTGTAGAAAGGCGTCTGGAAAGCTTCTTCCGCTTGGGTTGATTTCAAAGCAGGGAAGCCGCCGCCCGGACCTACGACATAGGCCGCATTCTGCTCGGCAGTCATCATCCAATTGATGAAGTCGTGGGCAGCATCCACATTCGTCGCTCCCACAGGCACGACAAATCCGGCTACATCAGTGCCGCATCCTGGGTTCTGACCTTCTGCGGCAATGAACGGCGATAGATAGACATCACCGGCTGCGATGGCGTCGAGCATGTCTTCAGAACTACCTTTATCATAAGCGGCGCCACTTGGCGCAGTAAGGGGATTCACGTAACGATAGCCAAATAAGCCGGTGGGGAAGGAACCGGCTGAAGAATCCTTGAACGCTTCCTCTTCCTGGAATCCGCCAGCAAAAGCGATCTCGGGTGCGTAACCCTGGGCGACGATTTCGCGCAGGAATTCGATAGCAGCGATGGTTTCGGGGGTATCCATTTTCATGTTACCCTGGCCATCGTCAAGTGCGCCACCGAATGAGGCAATAGTTGTGAAGATGGCGCGTGTCAGACCTTCGCCACCTTTGTCGGTCGAGCCAAAGAAGGTGATGGCATACAGGCCCTCTTCCTTCAGCCGCTCAGCTTCCGTCACAAATTCTTCGGGAGTGGTAGGATAGCCATCGGGGAAGCGGTCATTCCACACATAGACCAACTGTGGCCGTGAAGAAACCGGCACGCAGTAGAGCGCCCCGTCCGGTCCCGTACAGGCTGAAATAGCACTGGGGTCGAGATCCCCCCACCAGGATTGCGCCTGCGCCCATTGCATCAGGTCTTGGGCGGTGCCATTGCGGTAAAAGTCGATGACATCTTGCGTGTTACTCAGTTCATAGATATCTGGTACATCCCCGCCGGCCTGAACCGCTGCAACCAGTTCCGTTGTCATCTTATCAAACGCTTTCGGTTGATTCACCCAATTCCATTTCCCTTCAAATGCCTCGTTGAATTGTGGGATGGTACTGCGCAAATACTCGTTCCCTACTCGCTCGTCGCTGGCGGGATCCTCATTGTCCTGGTCATATTGGAACCAAGTGAGGATATCCATTTCTTCAGCAGGTGCAGCTGGTGCTGGTGCGGCGCAGGCCACGATTACCAGGGTGAACAACAAGATCAGTGTCGTAAGAAACAATTTACGCTTCATGGTAGATATTCTCCTTACTTTGGTGCTATTGAGTTGATTGATCCAATAACGATCTCACAACGATACATAACAGCTAGGGACTTGGAACAGAACAACTTACAAAATCGCCTCCTGAAATGGTGGTGAAGTTCCGTAAGTTATTGAACTCTAAGTTCTGGGCGTCAGCATCGTTACAAATCTTTCGCTATCTTAACAAGCCCGGAGCATTTCCACAAACTGAAAATCATCAGTATAACCATGGAATACCATCCAGATTCCCTCCTGTGGCTCAAGGCAGACGTATGGTGATGGCGCATAACATGAAGCCAAGGACACAGTTGACAAATTGGCTAGAGTCCTCGATACTTGATAAGTAATTTCGGATACAGAAATGGGCATTCCGAGTACAAGCGATCTTCATCCTTCAGATATCGAGAGCTTCACAATAGAAAAGCACCGAATTCTCTAATCACTACTTTGATTATAGTACGGCGTTTTCGGAAAGATAAATGACTCCCCTGAAATAAGGTCTAAACAAGCAGTGAAGGCCGAGACAACAGCAAAAATGATGAGGTTTGGACGCGCTTTTCCTCGTGAAACCCTATGTTTTCCTCGGCGATCTCTGCGTCCTTTGCGGTTACTAGGCTTTTTTCAGTGGATCATAAATAAGCCTCCAATCCGAAAATGCCTCTAGTGGCTTCCGAAAAATGATAGAATCTCCCTCAATTATTTTTAGGAAGTCGTCTAACCGCTCAGCTTGCTCAATCCCCTCATCATCATTCCCGCTGGCTTTTATTCATCAATCATCTATTGTTTAGGAGGAAATTCTTGGACATGAGAAGAGCTACTATTGCTGCTCTGTTTATGTTGGCTGCCCTGGCGTTGACGGCTTGTAATGACATCCAGATCATACCCTCTGATCTAGAAAGTCAGATCGCTAAAGCAACTCTCGAGGCTGGATATACACCCACGCCTACACCTACGCTAACGCCTGTGCCCCCCACGAATACACCTACAGTCACACCAACGCCCCATGTGACGGTACTGACAACCGCAAACATCCGCTTGGGACCAAGCACAGATACCATTATTTTGGGCGTCGCCCCTGCTGGTGGATCGTATACGATCATTGAAAAGAATGCCGATGCCACTTGGTGGCGGATCCTGTATCGTAATCTAAGAGGTTGGGTCTTTGGCGAACTGGTAGAAGTATCAGGAGGGGATGCTGTGAGTGTCAGCGAATAGCGCATCAACCTCGCTTTCTACAATATCAGTTTTATTCCTGAACAGAGGCATCATCAGATTTCCCTGGTAGACTCGAGTGATTTAGTCCAGAACGTGCGAGTGTCAGCGCCGGGGAAGTCTAACTTGTGTGGGCGCCGATTGTGCTGTGCTGCTTCTTGCAGAATGTGGTCAGGTAACTAGATTGCTTCGCTAAACGGCTTTCGGTAAACGACCTGTGGTCGTCGACCTGTGGTCGTCGACCTGTGGTGGGCGCTCGCAATGACAGATGCAGGGGTTTCTGCTATGGATTAGCAGTTATCTGTGATGTTTGTTTGCAGTTTTTGGGGTTGGCGGGTGGATAGTACTCGGATTACATCAAGATCTATGTCGATTCCAGCGGGGGCGAGAAATCCCGACCACACAACTGGGCCGACCCGACTGTTTCATAACCCAAAATCGCTTCGCCAGAAGCCAATACCTCCTCTAGTTGACTCTTAACAAAGTAGGCTCTAAACTGTATGGCGATGGACAGTGAGAACCCTGTTATCCATTACCATCGTTGGGTTTCCATACAAGTTGCCACGTGCGCTGCCAGGGAACCCAATTACATCGACAGGCTCGTCCCTCAACGGTGGGTTTTCCCACATCTGCCCCTGTTAGCCTGTGGCTTCGGCTGAAACCAAGAAATAGGTAGCTGGCACCTATGTGAATGCCGTTGTGCCTGCGGGTACTCATTAGGAGTAGGGGCATCGAGAATGACGAGCTGTGTTTAATGAAAAAGGCTCTTTGGGACTTCGCGTGACGATCACGAATTTCAGTCGATGATGCCCCCACACCTAGTGGCTGGTTGTGTTAAACGTCTAGATATCGTGCGAGGAAA
>PIVW01000922.1 GCA_003353825.1 Chloroflexota bacterium | reverse complement strand
AGTGTAGGAAATGGGCTCCAGCCAGATCATGTCGCCTTGTAGCCCTTGCGCTACCGCATCCTGCGCACCGACCTGAGCTAACAGACAGGGCGCAACAGCCAATGCGGTGAGCAGGATGCAGCGTTTCATCCTAATTGCCTCCGAATTTCCAGGTTAAACCAGCCGAAACGGTCAAGGGCTCTGCGCCGGATGAAAAATTTCTTTCTCCGTCTCTGGAAGAGTAGGAGGCCCGACGGGCGTATTTTACATCTGTGAGATTCTTTATCCCTCCCCACAGCCTATAGGGCCCGGCTTCGTACGAAGCCCGAAGATTCAGAAGGCTCGGCCTCTGATAGGTTCCAAGCGGGTCACCACCATTAGCAACATCATCATTGTAATCGTTTGTGTGATAATCGCTGATACAGTCCCACTCCAACTCCACCTTGAGCCCCTCAATCTGGGTTGGCGTCAAAATCACCCTGGCATTGAGATGATGCAGCGGCGATCTGTTCATATAGTTGCCGCTATAGTCATAGCCGCCGGTCACGTAATCGATGAACTTGTTGCGGGCATGAGTATATGCAACGCCAAATCCGAGCCAATCCAGCGCCTGCAAAGACAAGCTCGCTTCAAGCCCGCTGAAGCTTGTCTCGCCTGCGTTCTCGTAGGTATTCCCGTTAGGATTGCTAGCATCGTTGACGACCATGTCTTTCATGGTCGTGTCATAGATGGACACATCGTAACCGAACACTCCGTCTAACAGGCTACCGCGCACACCGATTGCGTAGTTCACCGCCCTTTCCGGTTTAAGATTTGGATTGGGATTAGCCGCCCAGTTTCCTCCGTAGGGGTCGTAGATGCTGGTCCATAGCGCGGTAGTGCTCGGGACAACAAAGCCCTCGCCGTAGCCAAGCCAAAGGCTGTGGTCCTCATTCAGGTTAAACGTGACGCCGGCATTCTTGCTGAGATTATTGAAAGTACGCTCATCAGAGAACTGGTCGTTAGAGGTAGTCATATTTTTATATCCATCTACGGATAAATCAAACATGTCGTAACGAGCACCCAGGGTCACCTTCATCCATTCGGTAGGCCAGAATACGAGTTGGCCGAACGGCGATGTCTGCATTGAAAGAATGTCAAGATCCTCAGTATAATCATCTGAAGAAATATCCCGCTCCGCCAGCTTTTTCTCGTTGCGGTCATAGTGCAAAAAGTCCAAACCGGTAACGAGTTGCGCATCAAGAAAATCGAAGTCCTGCCGGTATTGTGGTATAACATTATTGGTTAGGGAGCGGCCTTTCTCGAAGTCGCGGCTTGCGCTGTATGATGGCGGGCCATCCTCTTTGGACTTTCTCAGCCCGTAGGCAACTTTCACAGAGGATTTATCGCTGAAAGCGTGCTCCCAGTTAGCGGAGAAGGAGGCAAGTTTTTGATCCACAAAAGCGTCATATTCCCCCGCCTGTCTCCAGTCTGCGTCGTACTCCGTCTGGGTAAGTGAGCCGGGATTTTCTTCATACAGGTCCAGATACTCGCCCCGTATGTTGATGCTTGATTCCTCGCCATACTGGTAGACAAGTTTTCCGCTGACGCGCTCTCGCTCAAAGCCGCTTCGGT
>PIVW01000921.1 GCA_003353825.1 Chloroflexota bacterium | reverse complement strand
ATACCGCCCCGATTGGCGGCTGGGTTACGAACGCCAATCTAGCAGGTCAGGACCAACAAAGCGCTGTCGTTCTGGAAAATTTCTGGCCGACAGAAACCGGCATAGAACCGCGTGGCGGGGCAGAACTTCGAACGTCCGTGCCTTCTGAAATCAAAAGCTTGTTCGAGTACAGCGCGGGCGGAACAGAACAGTTTTTTGCTGCAACGGACACAAGTGTTTATGTTTTTGGGCCGAATACAACAACCGACGAGACTTTATCTGCTGTCGTAACAGGCCAGCAGTCTGGTGAATATAGCATATTGGAAATGCAGACTGATGGCGGTTCGTTTTTGACCATCGTCAACGGTGTCGATCCGCTACAGATTTACGACGGCACAAGCTGGCAACAGGTTAGCGATACCTCTACCCCCTTTGCCATTACAAATGTCGATACAGACGCGCTTTCCCACGTGTGGGCCTACAGAAATCGCCAGTTCTTCATTCAGAAGGACACAATGAATGCCTGGTATCTGGGCGTTAATTCTGTTGCAGGTTCGGCAACCAAGCTGCCGCTTGCCGGAGTGTTCAACAGGGGCGGTTCATTGCTGTTTGGAGCAACCTGGTCGTCTGACAGCGGGGCTGGAATGGATGATCGCTGCGTCTTTGCAACGACCCGAGGAGAATTCGCCGTTTTCAGTGGCGATCCTATCGACGGTTGGTCGATGTCCGGCGTGTACGATATTGGAGAACCTCTTGGCCAACGAGCCATCATGACGGTGGGGGGCGATCTAATTATTGCCACCAGGGGCGGATTGATCCCGATTTCAGCAGCAGTTCAAAAAGACCTCGGAGAATTGAAACTGGCGTCCTTGTCACGGGCAATCGAACCGGATTGGCGACGTGAAGCCTCCCTGTCAGGGCAATCTTTCGGTTGGCGGCTGGTCAAATGGGAAAGCCGCAACATGGCGTTCGCCGTTCCACCAAAAGCTGGATCGGACAGGCAACATTGTTTCGTGGTCAATCTTGGAACGGGAAAGTGGGCTAAGTTCAAAGACTGGGAAACCTATGACCTGAATATTCTGGATGATAAGCTTTATTTTGGTGACGGTTCCGGCGGCATATATCAGGGCGAGCTTGGGGGCACGGATAACGGCGATCTGATCGAGTGCAAGGCGTGTTTTGCGTTTGATCACCTGTCATCGGTTGGGGCGTTTAAACAGGCTCATCTGGTGCGGGGCACTTTTCGGCATTCAGTGCCTTTTGGACCGAAATTTTCAGTCGCAACAGATTTCTGTCCTAGTTTTGGCACGGCGCCGAACGTAGTAAGTGATGCGTCTCTCCAAAGTTCCAAATGGGATATCGCCGAATGGGATGTCAGCAATTGGGCTACAGACGCTTCTGATTATACGATTAGTGAGCAATGGGACAGCGTGAGTGCGCAAGGTCACGCTTTGGCTATCCAGCTACAGATCACATCGGGCGCAACATACAAGCTGGACTGCGAACTGATTTCTGTCGATCTGACATATTCGGTTGGGGGAACTGTTGTATGACCCCAATCTGGCCGCAGCAGTATTCACCGCTAGCGCTCGGGATTGCCAATTTCGTATCGGAA
>PIVW01000920.1 GCA_003353825.1 Chloroflexota bacterium | reverse complement strand
GCCAGACTTCGGAAGTTTTAGAGCGTGATTTTGCCACCAAATCAACCCATAATGAGGGTAACTAAGCTCTATAAGTCACTGTTGGAAACTTCCGAAGTCTTTTTCCGACAAGCTGCTAGATTACTGACTCTTAATCACAATTGGCAGGTAAACCGACGTGCCGGGACTGGTACTGGTGACCGAAATGACAAACGTAGCCGAAACTCCAGCGCTGATATTACCAACCAGATCATGCGCCCGTACTGTCCAAGTGTAGACCCCGTTAGATAGGTCTGCGGCTGGGGTGTAACTGGTAAGGGCGGTGGTGATAGTGTCGCTAATGGCCTGAATGTTGAGACTGTTATTGTCTGTCTCTACCTGCAAACTATAATGGTCAAGACCGCTATGGTCATCGCTGGCGGAACTCCAGCTAAAGGTGATTCGTTGGGTAGCGGTGATAGTGCTGCCGTGCGTTGGTGAAATCAGGGTTACGGTGGTCGGCGCGGTGGTATCGCTGATGGTGGTGAAGGCCGCCATAGCCTGACCTGTATTGAAACCATAAGTAAAGGCAGCGGTATTGGTGATGGTGGCCGTGTAGTTGGCCGCAAGGTTGAGAATGGTGGCCTTGATGGTGAAGGTCAGCGCTGTATTGGCCGTCACGGTTCCCGTCCAGTCGAGATCAGTGTCGTTGATGTTGATGCCTGCCGGAAGCGAATCCCAGATGGTCACATTTTCAACCCCACCGCCGCTGTTGGAGATGACGATGGTGTAGGTGATCGGATCGCCGGGGATGGCTATTGGGCCGGAGATTGCCACCGTCTTGGTGATGGTTAGCGCGGGCGAGGCATCATTGTCGGTGATGGTCAGCACGCCGCTGGCATCAACGATGGTGGCGCTGATGGCGTTGGACAGATTGATATTGACCGTCTCATCCGGCTCATCCAGGCTATCCTCATTGATAGTCACCGAGATTGTCTTGCTCCCGGATGTATTGGCCGCCCAGGTCAGCGTACTGTTGGTCGCATTGTAGTCCACCCCACCGCCAGTGGCCGAACCGTTACTGATGCTATACCCCACGCTGGCCGAAAAGACGCTTTGCCCAGTCAGCGTGACCGAGATACCGGCCGTACCGACACCTTCAGAAGTCGTAACATCGCTCACAGAAATTGTGGGCAGGTCTTCGGTATCAGTGCTGATGTTGGCTATCACCCCAGCGATGCTCAGACCGTTGTAGCCACCGTCGTTGCTGGCCGAATTGTGGCTCAGGTTGCCCGTGTGCGCTCCCTCATAGATGGTGTCATTAACCGCGCTGACCGTGATGGTTTGCGGCTGGTTCCAGTTGAGGGTGGTGAAGGTTACGCTGCTGGGTGAGCGGTCCACTTGACTGTCGCTGCTGACGGTTATGGTAACAATATCGGTTGGTTGGGTGTTCAGCACAATTTGGTAGGTGTCGGTCAGGCCTCCTTCAGTGACCTGGGTTGTGCCGCTGCTTTCGGTGATGATTACCCCCGGTGTGTCGTTGACGGTGATGGTGATTGTCTCGCTGTCGGTTAGGACTGGCGAGCCGTCATCGCTGACGATGAAGGTGATGGTATAGACTCCCGGCCCTTGGGTGTA
>PIVW01000919.1 GCA_003353825.1 Chloroflexota bacterium | reverse complement strand
CTCCTAATTGCTGTGTATCAATATGCGATTTTGCGAATAACTCAACATCAAAAGAAGCACATTACAATTACAAACCTGCTGTTTCTTGGACCATGTCTTGGCTTTATGCGCCTCATTGGAACCGGCAGAGTGATTGCTTTGCGGACTGGCCGCGCCGGACCCGACGCTGTGATGCGAGTCGTTGGAGATCTGCCGCTGTATCCCGGCCGCGCCCGGCAACTGCGACGCGTTCCCCATGTTATTGCCAAACAGAGCCTGTGCCGGCATCATGACCGGCGTCGCCGCGGGGAACGCAAACTGATTTAACTGCACATTCACGTTGGGAGTGCCATTTCCTTCATATTCGTAAATGGACAAAGGCGGAGAGACATAACCCAATGAGGAATACGCTGAATAGGGATTATAGACTATACCTCCTTGGGATTGAAGTTGCTGATTGGCAGATTGCGCAATGTTCCATTGTTGCATTTGTTGCTGGATGGCTTGCATCTGATTGTTCAAACCGATGGCCATCATGTTTGGCTGCGCAGTGTTGCCATGGCCATGGCCGTGGCCGTGGCCGTGACCGCCGTGGGCATGGTGGCTCGCGTTCAGATTGTTCATATTTACATTCACATTCACGTCGGCATTGCTATTGCTGTGCTGACTGTGCTCACTGTGATTGGACGCTGTCGACGTCGGCACGGAGGGTAACGGCGTACCATTGGCCGGCGCGCCGCTATGAAACGAGCCGTTCGCGTACGGATTGGGAGTGTGCGCGTATTGCTGGTTCATGCTCCCGATGGGCGCATTGAAATGGTTCTGGTACATGTTGTTGTTGAAATGCCCGCCATTGCCGCCACCGCCGCCCAAATTGGATCCTGAACCAAATTTATTCGCCCAGCGATTGCGGCTGTCGCCAATGTCAAAGTGCGCTAATTTGACCACGATCTCCTCCTCAAACTGCGGCGGTTTCTTGCCGTTCAACTCTTGAATGGCACGGCGCGCATCTTCGGCATGTGCGAATCTGTATAATTTATGTACAAAATGCGTAATATAAGAGTTGGCGCAGAAGATTTTTTTTGCGAAAATGCGATGCGGCAAACTGTGAAAAACCGCATCGACGAATGTTGACAGATATTGACATGACATACCTCACAAAGGCAATGCCGTTGTCGTTGATCTTGGCGCTCGATATCTTGCCGTAATTTGCAAACAGAGTTTCCAGCGCCGATTGGTTATAATACTTTGGTAGGTTCCGGATATATAAGTTGTTCTCATTGGTCTTGGACTGCGGCACTTGCTGCAATCGATAGGCGTTGGCCGCAGTCTTGCGAGTCGCGAACCGCACTTCCAATTTGCAGCCCTGTTCAACCATTTGTTTGTCTAACCGGCCGATGGCGTTTAGAGCCTGGTCGTGGTCCTCGAAGCGCACGAAGGCGATGCCGTCGCCCACCACCTTGGACTGCCGGATCTGGCCAAAGGCGCCGAACACTTTACGCAACTTCTCGTTGGACCACGACGAGGGCAGGTTCTTTACGTATAAATTGGTCGGCTCGTCCGACAGACTCGACCGTCGACGCAACGCTATGCTCAAATAGATGGTCTCTCCCGTGCCG
>PIVW01000343.1 GCA_003353825.1 Chloroflexota bacterium | reverse complement strand
GTTCCAGCGCCTCTATCTGGATCTGGGAGGCTACCGTCTTTTTGCCTAAATCTGAGCACACTATATATGGGCCTGTCACGCGAAATCCCAAAGAGCCTTGGTCTACAAGTCATTTCAATTGATCCATCTGATTTCTGGAATCTCCTCATCCAAAAAGGTCGCCTTTATCTGGTATAATAGGATGACTATTCCATTCACGGAAATTCTCTGAAGGCTGAAGGTTATGATTATGCGCTATGCCCGTCTTATCTTGTCCGCGTTTGCAGTTCTGTGGCTTGTGGTTTTTCTGACTCAACCGGTGGGAGCTGAGACCGATCGGGTGGTGCTAGTTCTGACCTACGAAGGCGCTGTGACACCCTCGATGCTCTCATATCTTGAGCGGGGTCTGGAACATGCCGAAGAAATTGATGCAGAAGCCGTGGTATTCGAGCTGGACACACCCGGCGGCTCCGTCGATATCACGCGTTCGATATCGCAAACCATTCAGCAATCCTCGGTTCCTGTCATCGTCTACGTTTCGCCGGCGAGGGCCTGGGCGGCATCGGCGGGCACGCTCATCACCCTGTCTGGGCATCTGGCAGCGATGGCGCCTGAATCATTTATCGGCGCCGCCAGTCCTGTAAATTCCAGCGGTGAGGAATTACCCGAGACAGCTAAAAAAAAGGCGGAAGAAGCGTTATCTGCCACTGCTCGAGCCTTGGCAGAACGTCGCGGCGAGGCCGTGGTGCGATGGGCAGAAGAAACCGTGCTATCGGCCGAGGCCTCAACTGCCGAAGAAGCTCTGGTGATTGGCGCCGTCGATGTCATTGCCGAGGATGTGCATGACCTGTTGGCGCAATTCGATGGCAGCGAAGTCGTGATCGGCGGCGAAACGGTAGAATTGGATATTGCCGATGCCGAGATCGAAGCGTTTCAATCCAATTTTGCAGAAGATTTTCTGGGAATCCTGGCTAACCCAGCCATTGCCGTCATCTTGCTAACCCTGGGCCTGAATGCCATATTGTATGAACTCAGTGCGCCTGGTGGTTATGTCGCCGGTGCTGTGGGAATCATCGCATTGCTACTGGCTTTTTATTCACTCGGTACTCTGGAAGCCAATTTTGCTGGGTTGGCATTGATTTTTCTGGCGTTCATCCTGTTTGTCATCGACCTCAAAGCGCAGACGGGTGGGGCACTATCTATTGGGGGGATCGTTGCCTTTATCCTAGGAGCGGCTATGCTATTCAATACGTCATATTATGCGATTCCCTGGGGGGCGATTATTGGTACCGCCATTGCCTTGGGCCTGTTTATTGTCTTTGCCTTACGAGCTGTGGTCAACACTCAACGCAGTGCCCCCTTCAGTGCGGGCAACACCGCTCTCACTGGCCAGCGTGGAGCAGCACGCTCAGACCTCGATCCAGAGGGAATGGTCTATCTACAGGGCTCCAGGTGGGAAGCGACTGCCGAGGATGGCCCAATCGAGGATGGGGAAACCGTGGAGGTGACGCGGCGTGAAGGGCATCATCTCTGGGTGCGCCGCGCCGAGGGATAGTCGTCGCTAGCTTTCGGAGGGTGCGCTCGCTGTTTTGTGTGGTTGCAGGAAATACCCCAGGGCAAAAAGTGCTAGCAGGAATCCCAGATAGTTTTCGTTCAGGAAGCGCGAAAAGTATGCAAAGGCCAGCAAGAAGACCGCTCCATGCCAGCATACATTGGCGAGGGTGTCGCGACGCAGTTGCCGGGCCAGGAGAAAGATCAGCAGGGGGAGTGCCACCAGCAATTCGGGAATCCAGAAAGGCCAGTAGGCGAATCGATCTGGGAGGGAGCCGCTCGCCAATATGAAATTAGCAAATCCCCAGCCCCATATCTGATAGTGGACTTCCGCCGTGCCCGCCGACCAGCGCCATATATCATCGACAAATGCATCGATATCCCAAAGCAAATAGGGCAGTACCAGGATGAGGAAGGTGATAAGGGCAGGGGAGATTCGTTTGAGCAGCAAGCCGATCTGCTGTGACAGTTGCCTCAATGTCAAATGTTGTTCGTCGAGCATGGCCAGTCCCCAGAACGGGGCGATGAACCAGGCCGTGGGCTTGGCCGCACAGGCAATGCCGAAGAAGATCGCACTCCATATAAATCGCTGGCGTTGCATAGCCCACAAGCTGAACACGATCCAGGCAAGCACAAATACGTCATTCTGCCCGAACATCACATCTAACCCCATGATCGGATTGAGCCCCAGCAGCATCGTTAAACCCAACACATCGGGCGGGCGTTTCTCTACCAGACCGGGTACAAGCAACAAGATGAGCAAGAAGAGCAACAGGTAGACAAAACGCTGGTCATACCACCCTATCAGTGTATTGGAGAGGAGCTTGGCCGGTGCTGATCCGACAAAGGTCGCCGGCAAATAGGGATAATGATCGAGCGCAGTACGAAAGTCGGGGAAACCCCATTCTGTCATTGGGGTGTCGTAATAATCTTCGCTGTAAGGGTTGCGGCCACTGAGGAAATAGTCAATGGTGGCTTCTGTCTGGATCACGCCACCATCATGGCTGTATGACTGAGGCAGGTTGTCGTGTCGCAGCAGCGTAAGCTTGAGGCTGGGGATAAAGACCAGCGCAATGAGAATTCCCCACAATAGCGCTAGCTTAATCCTATAAGTTGTACGCTCTCCCATTCGCTCAGAAAGGAGATCGATGATGACATAAACCAGGAATGCCAGCAGGCTGATTGCCGTCAGCAGCAAAAAGATGGGGTCTCCCATCCAGGGGCCAAAGGCATCGATAGCACCCTCCGGCAAAAGCTGTCCCATAAGGGGATGTTGCGCTACATTCTGGAAATGTTCGAAGAGGCCGGCTTCGGCAAAACTATTGAGCCGAAGTCGGGTAATAAGCAGCAGAAATAGCAGGAGTACATCAAATGACCGTCGCATAGGTAATTGGGATGTTACACGAGGCAGCGAGAAAGGAAAAGGTTTGGGATTACGGGCAATGTCGCGATACTATGTAACCTCTAAGGCAACATGTTGCATCCAAGTTAGTTGAAAGAACAATCTATACGAATGAGGATATCCCCAATGCCAATCTATGAGTTCGGTTGCCAGAACTGCGAAAAAAATTTCGAAAAATTCGTGCGTGGCTTTAATGCGATTACCTCTGTCTCCTGCCCTGATTGTGGTAGCGAGCAAGTTCAAAAACAGATGTCTACCTTTGCCAGCCATGTTCAAGGTGGTACGATGACGTCAACGTCCGCAGCAAATTGCGCCCCAAGCGGATTGTGAGGCATACCTCGCTAATCGACCGTGTGTCGATTGCAGAATTCAACGAACCCCCAAGAATGTCGTTGTTGACAATAACTTGGGGGTTCGAGTGTTTCGCCTGCGGGGAGACAGATGTATCGAGAAGGATGTGAACTAAGGACTTAGGACGAAATAACTTGCCGATCTGCTTCTTGAAATGGCGGTAGAGTTCCGCAAGTTATTGAATTCTCAGTCCCAGGGGGAGCGGAGATATAATTGTGATGACGCCTGCAATGTTATGATTCAGGAGGTTTTATGCGTGTTCAGTTACTGAGCGAACCAGGTCCGATTTCGGACAAACCACTTATGCCTGCCGATCTGCCCGTCCCTGAACCTGGGGCCGCGCAACTGAGGATAAAAATCTCTGCATGTGGCGTGTGTCACACAGATATTCATACGGTTGAAGGCGATCTTGAGCTTCCGAAACTCCCCATCGTTCCCGGTCATCAGGTCGTTGGCAGGGTCGATGCCTTGGGCGCAAGCGTCAGTAGGTTTCGGCCTGGAGATCGGGTCGGTACCATATGGCTGTATCGTACCTGTGGTGTATGCGATTATTGCCGCTCGGGGCGAGAAAACTTATGTGAGCGAGCTGAGTTCACCGGCTATCACACGCATGGCGGCTATGCCGAGTACATGCTTGTCGACGCAGCATTCGCCTATCATCTGCCCCTCACCCTATCCGACGCCGAGGTAACACCCCTGTTATGTGGCGGGGTGATAGGATACCGTTCACTTTTGTTATCAGAGATCAAACCGGGCCAGACCCTGGGCCTATACGGTTTTGGCAACTCTGCGCATATCACAATTCAGGTAGCGCACTATTGGGGATGCCAGGTATTTGTATTCACGCGTAGTCCAGAGCACAAAGAGCACGCTCACGCTTTGGGGGCTGCCTGGGTTGGCACAGCAGAGGATAACCCACCGCAAACTCTACATGCTGCCATCATCTTTGCCCCGGCCGGTGAGATCGTGCCCCAGGCGCTACGCGTGCTCAAACCTGGAGGAACCATCGCCCTGGCAGGAATTCATATGTCTCCTATCCCACAAATGCCATATGCTTTGCTTTATGGTGAGCGTACATTACGAAGCGTGGCCAACAGCACACGCCAAGATGCCATCGAACTGTTGCAGCTAGCGGCAGATATCCCCATTCACACCGATGTTACAGTTTTCGCCCTGGATGAAGCCAACGATGTTCTGCTGGCGATGAAAGAGATCGGTTTCAAAGGGGATGCGGTCTTAGTCCCACAGTAGCAGTGGTAGATGACCTCGGTTCGGCGTTTAAAAATAGATCAAGGATCAGCATAGGCTTGTGCTACGCTTGGCATTACCGGCATAAAAACCGGCCAATTCAGCGCCTTCAGCGGCCAGCTTCTGGTGAGCAGCATACTCTCCCAATCCCTTAGCGGGCAAAATAAAAGCCGACCGTATGACGGGTCGGCTTTTATACGAGTTTCGATTCGTTTAGTCGTGCAGTTCACCTGCCAGTTCGGCCATGGCTTCTGGATTTTTTATGGTAATGCGGCGATAACCCAACTCGACCCAGCGGTCGCGTTTGAAATCTCGCAGTATGGCGCTGATGGTCTCGCGATAGGTACCCAGGATATCTGCCAATGCCTGGTGGCTGATCCGAACCTGATCGTTCTTGAAGTGTCGACGCTGGCGCAGTAGTTCTCCTGCCAATCTCTCGGGCAGACGCTTGTACGCCACATCTTCCAAACGATCCTCGACTTGGGCAAGGCGGCGGCCAAAAGTGCGCAACATACCTAGGCCAAGGATAGGGTGCCGATTGGTGAAAGTCATTGCCTGGTCGGCTGTCAGTTGCCAGACGGTGCAGGGTTCGACGGCCTGGGCACAAACAGTCGTGCTATCGCCCAGGTCGATCAATGCGTCTTCTCCAAATACAGCGCCGGGGTCCAGAGTAGCAGTGACCAGGCTGCGGCCCTCTTTGTTCGTAACAACCAGTTGTATAGAGCCACTCATCAAAATAAAAAGATGGTCACCCATATCGTCTGGCGTTGCAACGCATTCACCTGGAGCGATCCTCAAAATTTTGACGGCTCTGCCAAAAGCAGGGTCCTCGTGAGGCAGCTGTGCGAACAACTCGGGTATCTGTTCGCTTGGTATGGTCGTAGTAAGGTCTTTCATCGTATTGTTGTCCGCATCCTTTGAGGTCGGTAGATTATCGTTCATCAGTAACTCACAGTTAGTTAAGGTGCTGAGAAGGCAGTCTCACAATCGGGACAAATCCTAGACGTCAAATACTGAAACGATAGAAAAAAAGGGATTTTCCAGAGATAAACAAAGTTCTGTAATCGAGAAATCAATATATTGCACAGATTCTATCATGAAATTGTGATTGAATCATTAACTAAGTGTTAGAGTTTTATATGATTTTCCGATACCCTTCAGGCTATCCGTGTTTCTATGTTTGCCGGTTCATCATGTTGTGGTACGAGAACACGAACATCATATTCACACACCGTAAATGGAATCTTCATTCCTATTCTACCAGTAAAAGGAGAAGATTGCAATCATACGGCATGAGGAATATGAGAAATGGTATCCCGCATACGTATCTAGTGTCTGGCTGTGTTAGTATCTAGGACAAAATATCTTATCGAATTGCTTCCTGTATTAACTGGAGTGCTCCGTTGGTTATTGTATTCTCGATACTTACTTTGACGCCAATCGTTCGGGATAATCTCCCATGATCAGATCGACCCCCATATCTCGCATGTGTTGAATATCGGCGGGCTCATTCACCGTCCACGTGTGTACACGCAGGCCGCGTGCATGAGCATCCGCCACCAGTTGAGATGTCACCAAATCGTAGCAAGGATGCAATGCTTGCACGCCGATCAATTTTCGCCACCAGCCTGCGCGCAAGTACCACGGACAGAAGGAACCCCACAGCGCCCCCACAGTGATGCGCGGTTCTTGCTTGTGTATCGACCAGAGTATGCGGGGGTTTAAGGATGAGATCATCGCTTTTTCGAATAGATTCATATGCCGAAACAGTGCGATGGGGGCGCATAAAAGACTTGGGGGAGGAAAGTAAACACGACATCATTTTTAGGGTAAACTTTCAAGGAATTATCACAAACCTGAAAGGATAACCAAGAACAATATCGTGTTTAATGAAAACTATACGCCAAACTAACCCAGAATGCCAGATCATGCTTGATGAACTTGTCGAG
>PIVW01000342.1 GCA_003353825.1 Chloroflexota bacterium | reverse complement strand
CAGAGATGGTAGTCCCTCAGATTGCCAATCCTGGACCATGCCCGCCCACACCATTCCCGCCGGAAGCTCAAAGGGTTACAATAGTGGCGATGCCGAGTTCGATAATCTCGTTACCAGCAATAGCGCCTGCATGGGCTGGGATGGCACCGTGGAAGTCAAATCGACCAATAGCGTCAAGCTTGCCGGCATCGCCAATACGGTCTGGCGAGGGGGTAATCGGGCCGGCATCTACAGTCTTGCCGGCGTCGAAGATGGCAGAGTCAGTCTGGTCTTCCCCAAACAGATGCGGAGCGGTTCCAGCAAATCGGCTATCAATGTTATGAATGTGAGCGCCAGCACCGTGGATATCGAAGTCAGGTACTACGACACGAATGGCAGCGAACTGGCCAATGTAACGCCCTCAGCCACCTTGCAACCTCTGGAAGCGATTGGCTTCAACACCGCTTCTGTAGCCAATATGCCCACGAACTTCGAGGGCTCGGCCATCGCCTACACAGATAAACCGCCCTAGCTGGGTACGTGACCCGCCGAGTCACGTACCCAGCTAGGAGCGGTTTATCTGTGCGCTTACTTACGCCGCACTACACTAGAGATACCACCTACTGCAAAATCAGCGGCATGTGTAATACCCGGTGTTCGATGGTGACATCCAATTCAGTAGACTGCCCCCCAACGACAATAGTGGGGGTAAAGATGTCCGCTTCGAAACTGCCGGCAGTCACTTTGATGTTGTATTTTCCCCAATCCAGCGGCAGGCTATAACTACCAACCGCATCGGTCATGGTAATGCCCTCTACGTTGCCATCTAAGTCATATGCAGTGATTGTCGCATCCGCAACCAAAGCACCTTGTGGATCGGTGACTTGCCCAACCAATAATCCAGGTTGTGACAGCGATTCGATTGCTCGGCGAGCATTGACGATCCCCCAACCAAAGCGGTTGTTTGGACTGCCAGAGGGATCTCCTCCGCATACGAAATCTGCAACTGGTTCTGCTGTTTGACTGACGATCGCTTTGATAAAATCAGTATCCCCGCGCAACTCGGGTGCGGCATCCAACAATAGGGCAATTACAGCAGCGACATGGGGTGAAGCCATGCTTGTGCCGGTCCAGTTCAACCAAGCATAGCCCGAACCAGGTATGCTGGAAAGGATGTCGGTGCCAGGGGCAGCGATCTGGGGTTTGATATAGGTCTCATTTTTATAGGTTACCCAGCCCCGGCTGCTGCTGTTGGCCAAGCTGTCAGTTGATGTCGTATTACCTACGGAGAATGAACGCGGGTAGATCGCAGGCGGACTTACGATACTTTGGCAACCGGCGGATCCCCCGTTTCCGGCTGAAACGACCACGACAATGCCGGCAGCGTCCGCAGCATTGACAGCAGGCTCAATGATCTCAAGTAGCTCTGTCGTACAACCCTCCGCGGGTGGACAACTCCAGGAGTTATTGATGACATCGGGGGCTTTGCCCGGCTCTCCATCAGTCAGGGGATCACCACCCAGAGGATAAGGTGCAGTCAGCCATTCGAAACACTCGATATAAGTCGAGGGCAGGCCAAACCCTTGTTCCATGTTGCGACAAGACATCCAGGTAGCGCCAGGCGCCACGCCGACAACATTTTCGGCCCCCGCAGGCCAATCAGGGCTTGCAGGATCGAGGTCGTTGCCGACCATCGTGCCCATGGTGTGCGTGCCGTGGCCATGGTCGTCGCAAGGCACGGGGCTATCGTACCCACAGGGATTTGAGCCGTTGCCACTGAGATCTTCGTGGATGGCGTCGTGCCAGTTGTAGTTGAAATCGGCCGTATCCGTAACACTATCAAAACCGCGAAAGCTCTGTTTGAGAGCGGGATGATCCCAATCGTAGCCGGTATCTTGCCCGGCGACGACCACGCCTTCGCCCGTGTAACCTTGTCCCCAGACCCAGGGCGCCTGTACGCGTTCAACACCCCACGATGTGGATTCGATACTGGAACTCGCCACGGGGTCAAGCGGTTGTGGGTCGATACCCCGACCCCAAAGATCGGATTGAATTCGTTTGACTGAGGATACAGACCTGATTCGCCGCAAGGAATCGGCATCGATGGTGGCGCGAACGGCATTGACAGCCCAAAATCTCTGGTAGGCCACACCTGAACGTTCGAGTGCAACCAGAAGTTCGGCTTGATCGGTTTGGGCCGCAGCACGTAATGTGTCATAGACCCAGCGCCCACGCGCCTCTTTGCTATGCAGTGCATAGGCTGGACTGAGATCGGGTTGGTTCCCAAGCAGGATCAAGACCTCTGCCTGACCTCCTTGCTCGACAGTTTCCAGTACCCTGTCATCGATCTGGGGGTAAGGCCCGGCATTGAGCGGTTGGTTGCCCGTCATCAATACAAGGGGAAGGAGTAAAATAATAGGTGCGAGAATAGGTAGGATACGTATTTTCATAGACATAGTTTAGCTGTTTGTTGGAACAAATGTCGGTGCTCTACAATACCGTGAGATTGGCAAAGGAAGCGAGCAAACGTTTGACGCCGGCGTTGGGAAAGGCAACAGATACTTCTTCGTCCTCTCCGACCAGGCGGGAGGTGACGACAACGCCTTCCCCGAATTTGGCATGTGTTACGCGTTGGCCCGGGCTGTACTTTAGTTGGGAGCCAAAACCAGAGCGCTGGGCATGAGATGAGCGCCGTTCTTTGCCCCAGGTGGTAGCACGGCGGTGAGCGCTGCGGATCTGGGTTCCACCTTTGGAGAGATGTTTGGGTAGATCGCCCAGAAATCGAGAGGGCTCGCTCATATCGCTGCGACCCCAGGTAGCACGGCGGAAGGTGTGTAGCAAATACAATCGATCTTCGGCGCGAGTGATACCCACGTAGGTCAGTCGCCTTTCTTCCGCCATCTCCTCCGGGTCTTCCTGTGATCTGCTATGGGGCAGAATCCCTTCTTCTAAGCCCACAATGAAAACCACCCCGAACTCCAGACCTTTGGCCGCATGCAGCGTCAGTAGGGTGGGGACATCACTATTGCTTTGGTAATCATCCACATCGCTTACAAGCGCCACCTCTTCTAAAAAGGCATCCAAAGCGATATCGCAGGGCAGTTCATCGTAGGCAAGACTGGCGACGCGCAGTTCGAGAACATTTTCCCAACGATCCTCCCCCTCATCGCTGCCGTCCCTCAACCAATCGCGGTACCCCGACTCATCGAGGATGCGATCGAGCAGTTGGGCTGGCGTAACATCGGAGCGAGCTTCGATCCAATCTTGTAACATGGAATAGAAGTTGAGTAAGGCAGCACTTGCCCGCTTGGTCAAGGGATGGGCGCCGGCTCGTTGCATCAGCTCTGGTTCGGCGTCGCCACCTAACAGTCGTATGGCATCGTATAGGCTGATGTCAAGGCCCGCCGCCCAGGTACTGAGTTTGCCCACGGTGGTCTTTCCGATACGCCGGGGGGGCACATTGATGATGCGGCGCATGCTCACATCGTCGTTGGGGTTGTGAACTAATCGCACATAAGCCATCGCGTCTTTGATCTCGCGGCGATTGTAAAAACGTGTGGCGCCGACCAGTCGGTAGGGCGCGCCTCGCCGCACAAAAGCCTCTTCTATGGCACGAGATTGGGCGTTGGTGCGATACATGACAGCACACTGGCCTGGTTTGCTCTCTCCTGTGCCACGCAGACGATCTATCTCATCCAGAATGAAATTACCCTCGTCATGTTCGTCATACGCCTGGTGAATGATGATCTGTGCGCCTTGTCCCCGCTCGGTGAAGAGTTCCTTGGGTGTTCGGTGGCTATTACGGCTGATGACGGCGTTGGCGGCGTCGAGGATTGTCTGAGTCGAGCGATAGTTCTGTTCGAGCAAAATGACTGTGGCGCCAGGATAATCCTCGCGGAAACGCTCCACATTGCGGAAATCTGCGCCGCGGAAGCGGTACACGCTCTGATCTTCGTCGCCTACAACAAATATGTTGCGATATCCTCCCGCCAGCAACCGTACCAATTCGTATTGGGCCGTATTAGTATCCTGAAATTCATCGACAAGGATGTATTGGTAGCGGCGCTGATACAACTGCAATATCTCAGGATAGTCGCGCAGCATGAAGGCCGTCTTCATCAGCAGGTCATCGAAATCAAGAGCACTGCTCTGGGTAAGAAGTTCCTGATAACGAGCGTAGACGCGGGCGATGATCTCTTCCCGATAGCTTGGGATGGGAAACTTATCGGGCGTAATCAATTCGTTCTTGGCACGTGAGATGGCGCTATGCACCGCTCGAGGTCGATGCCGCTTTTCATCTAAATCCAGGTCCCGTAAGGCCTGCTTGATCACTTGCTGCTGGTCGTCGCTATCGAAAATGACATAACGTGGATTCAAGCCGATGGTCTCGGCTTGCACCCGTAAAAAACGGGCGCAAATACGATGAAATGTCCCGAGCGAAAGGCCGTGTAACCCCTCCTCCATGCCCAGTAGCGCCGCCGTTCGCTCGCGCATGACATCGGCAGCTTTGTTGGTGAAGGTCACGGCCATTATGCGCCAGGGCTCGACACCGAGTTCGTCAATCAAGTAGGCAATGCGATGTGTAAGCACGCGTGTTTTACCAGAGCCGGGTCCGGCCAGTACCAGCACAGGGCCTTCGGTGGTTTTAACAGCAGTCTGTTGGGCGGGGTTGAGTTGATCGAGTAACGTCATAGGCGAGGGTAAAGGCAAAAGTTAAAAGGTAAAGGGCAAAAGGCAAAAGTCGGAGGTCGGAGATTAGAATTGGAGGTCAGTCTGCGCATGAGCCGCAGTTTACCATTTTTCACGCTACTTCTCTCCATTGTAGAGGCGAAGGTAGCTGTGCCAACGTGCGGGGGTGATTTCGCCGGCTGAGAGCGCGGCCTGAACCGCGCAATCGGGCTCATGCAGATGTGTGCAGAAGCTGAACCGGCAGCCAGGAGCATGGCGACAAATCTCTGGAAAGTAGTCTGAGAGCTCTTGCGGTCGTATATCCCAAAGTCCTAGTTCGCGCAGGCCCGGGGTATCGGCGATAAAGCCACCGTTGCTGAGAGGATGCAACTGAGCAGCACGCGTGGTATGCCGTCCCTTGCCGATCTTCATCGTTTCTTCCACTCTTATATCGAGCCCAGGTTCGACTAGATTTATGAGTGAGGATTTGCCGACACCAGAAGGGCCGGCAACAACGGTGATGTGATCACGTAGTCTCTCTGTTACAGCCTCGATGCCTGATGCATGTTCGGCGCTGGTGTAAAAAACAGGATAGCCAACCCTTTCGTAAACCTCGAAAATCTCTCTGGCCCGGACGATGCCGGTGAGATCAATCTTATTGATGACGATGAAGATGGCAAGTTCTGAGGCTTCACCGGCAACGAGAAAACGGTCGAGCATACGCAAATGAGGTTCGGGCTCGGCCACAGCGAAGACGATCATGAGTTCGTCCGGGTTAGCCAAAATCACATCTTCGTACGGGAAGCCACCTCCGGGTCTCAACCGGGACAGGACTCTGGTTCTGGGCTCGATCTCGACGATTATCGCGGAACGGGCTAACTCATCATCGATTTCTATGCGCACGTGATCGCCTGTTGCTACCAGGGTCGTACGTTGTTTCTGTTTTTTCAGCCGTCCTTGAACCTTGCATTGCCACAGTTCACCCTGTTGGGTCTGAACATCAAAGAAGTCGGAATAAACGCGAATTACGATGCCGTGCATTGCTAATGGGTGTGGTCGCTAAAGGGGGCTAAGATGGGGGTTTACGATAGGTGTTGGCAGCAATTGCCGGTCAGCGTGGCGCAGGCTTGGCGCCAATTAACATCTGGCGTCAAGCCGGTTCCTTCGAGCAACTCGACCGTGACGGCCAAGGGCAGGCCCATGATTGAAGCAAAGCATCCGCTGAAGCTGGCAACGGGCTGAAAATCACTGTTTTGGATGGCATAAGCGCCGGCCTTGTCCATAGGATCGCCGCTGGCAATATAAGTTTTGATTTCGGCATCGGAATAGGGGCGCATGGCGACTTTGCTGGTATGAAGAGCACTTGTGATTTGTATGCGCTCCCCCTCGGGTAACGAGAGATCAGGCTGATAGGCCACAGCAACGGCGGTGATAACCTGATGTGGTGAGCTGCGAAGCGATTGTAGCATAGAGCGCGCTGCTTCTGCATCGCTGGGCTTGCACAAGATCTGGTTATGGTGCACGACAATGGTATCAGCAGCCAGGATAACCACATCTGTTCCATCGCTCAAGCATTGTGCTACCACCCTGGCTTTTGTTTCAGCAAGACGGAGGGCATGGGGTGCGGGTAACTCATTGCGAAAGGCGCTCTCGTCGATATCGGCAACATGCACCGAAAACGGGATACCGACGGCAGTCAGTAATTCGTGGCGGCGTGGAGAACGGGAAGCTAGGATGAGGGGCATGGGAAGTGGCAGGTGGCAGGTGGCAGGTGTCAGGTGGCAGGTGGCAGGTGGCAGGTGTCAGGTGTCAGGTGGTGGGTGGCAGGCGGTGGG
>PIVW01000341.1 GCA_003353825.1 Chloroflexota bacterium | reverse complement strand
TGTCCACTACCGTAGGTGTGGGTGTAGGAGGCTGTGTTGGTGATGATTTCATCATAGGGGGTGCTGTTACTTACCGTGACCTTGAGGGTGAAGGTAACTCTATCACCAGCCGTAATGGTTACAGTTTGATCCAGACCAGAGCCACTGATATAGCTGGGCAGGGTGTCGGTAATGCGGGTGTTGGTAGCATCCACATTACCACTGTTGGCTACAACAATGGTGTAGGTGATGGGGTCGCCCCGTTGGGCTGGATTATTAGCCAACTCCACTGTCTTGGTGAGGGACAGGTTGGGCACCTCGACTGTCAGGCCCGCCTGGGCATCATTATTGCTGGTGTCGCTCTCTACGGATGTTGTGGTAATGGTAGCTGTGTTGGTGAAGCGATCCCCCGCGCTCAGGCTGCTGCTGACCTGGACGGTGATGGTGATGATGCCGCTGCCGCCGGACAAAACCGCAGAGGTCTCAAAGACCTCTGCGGTTTGAACATTCAACGTGCGGGTAATCGCCACATCGCCGCTGCTGATAACGCTCTGTACGGTCACGCTGACCGGGATGAAGTCGGTGATGACCACGTTCTCGGCCGACAAATCACCGTTGTTGGTAAAGATCAGAGTGTAGGTAATGATCCCACCCGGATCAATGGCATTGACATTAACTGCCTTGCTCAAGGTTAGATCAGCCGGGTTAAGATTGGTCAAGCTAAAGCTGACCGGATTGGTCACGCTTATAGCCATAGCCGAAACCATGTAGCTGCCGGGGATGCCGTTGGCCGTGACAAGCGTCGAGGCCACGCCGCTGATATTGGTGGTGGCTGTCACCAGCGCCGGATTGATCCCGGCCCCACTACTCGGTCCGGTGAAGGTGATGACTATTCCGCTGACGGTGACGGGAGCTGTGAACGTGACCTGCAAAGGTTGGCCGAAGGTGGTGTTGATTTCGGCCTGCTGGTTGGCCCCGCCGCTGACGCTCAACCGGAAGCCCTGTTCAAAAGCCCCAATATCGCAATTGTCCCCTTGCGGACGGCTGACGCCGCGTTGATCCGTGTTCAACAAGCAACTGCCGCCGGGAATGGCGTCAAGGGCCGGAGAGTCAAACAATAGGGCGTGGGTCTGGGTATCTCCGCCGTTGTCGGCCAGGGGAGCCAGCTTTGGGTCGCCGCTTAGACTGGTCCCCGCCGAAATACAAGAACCATCTTCCACCAGATTGTAGCCGCCATCGCTGAAGGCGCCGCTGTTGACCGCACAATCGGCCCCGCCGCTGCTGTTGGCGACGATGGTGTTCGTCATCGTCAACACGGTACCGGCTCCGCTGATCTCAAGAGCGGCGGTGCCGGTCAGAGTTTGGTTGTCACTCAGGGTCAAGTGGGTCAGATTTGTGGTAGCCCCGGCTTTAAGACCACCACCGTAGCCGGCGGTATTGGTGCTGATGGTACTGTTGGTCAGGCCGGCAGTACTGTAAACGGCCACACCCCCACCCTCGTTACCGGCCCTATTGTGGGCCAGCAAGCTATTAGCAATGGTTAGCGTGCCGCCGTCGCCGCTTTCTACACCGCCGCCGTTTTGACCGGCGGTGTTATGCGTCACGGTCACGGCGTTCAGGCTGAGTAGACTGCTGTTTTCCAACGCGCCGCCGTGTTGAACGGCCGTGTTGTAACTGAAGGCGCTGTCGCTAACGCTAACCGAGCCATTCTGCACCCGGATGGCCCCGCCCGACGTGCCGGCGGCGTTATTGCCAAACGTGCTGCCGCTAATCGTCGTCGCCCCATCCCGTTGACGCAAAACGCCGCCTGTTTGTACGGCAGTGTTGCTGAAAAAGGTGGAGTTGGTGATGGTCAAAGTCAGGGCCTGTCCACTGTTGTAGATGACCCCGCCCGTTCGTCCCGCCTTGTTACCGGCAAAGGTAGAATCAATCAGGTAGACAATGGCATCGTTGCCCAGCACGCCGCCGTCTCGCACGGTGTAGTTGGTCAGAACCTGGCTGGCCTGAATCAGCATTATCCCCGGCACGTCTGTATCGGGATGCCGGGTGTTTGCCAGCGCGCCTCCGCTTCTATCTGCCGTGTTGCTGATGATACTGCCGGCCGTAATGGTAATCTGGCCCATATTGTTGATGGCCCCGGCCTCGTAAGCGTGGTTAAAGCTGAAGGTGGTGCCGCTGATGACCGTCCGACCCCAGTTGACCAGGCCGCCGCCGGCTTCTCGTTTCTTAGTGCCGGTGGCGGTGTTACTTAACACCTGGCTGTTGCTCAAGGTCAGCGAAGCCGCCGAATCGACATAAAGACCGCCTCCGCCGGCCACAATATTGCCGCCGGTCACAGTCAGGTTTTCCACCTGCACATTCGCCGTGCCACTGATAACCGCCACCCGGCCCAGGCTTTGGGCATCCAGCACAGTGGGGTTGGCATCCGGGTCTGAGGTCGTCCAGTTAGTGGTCGTGTACCCACCCCGGAGGGTCAGGTTTTGATTGATGTAGACGGTTTGGGTCAGGCCGGCAGTAACCTGCACCCCGGCACAGACACCGGCGATTTTGAGGGTATCTCCCGGGTCGGCGGCATCCACCGCCGCTTGCACCGCGCCGGCGTCGCTGCTGATGTAGTCGGTAGTGCCACTGCTGTTGCGACTGACAAAACACCGAGGGCTGCCAACGCCGACCGCCGCGCTATTGTTGAGCGTACTACTCTCGGCTGAGGTGGTGGTGATCGTGGCTGTGTTGGTAAAGCGATCCCACGCGCTTAAAGCACTGCTAATCTGGGCGGTCAGGGTGATGATGCCGCCTTGCCCCGACGAAACCGCAGAGGTTTCAAAAACCTCTGCGGTTTGAACATTCAACGTCCGCGTAATCGCCACATCCCCGCTGCTGATGACACTCTGCACGGTTATGCTGACCGGGATGTAGTCGGTGATGACCACGTTCTCAGCCAGCAAATTGCCGTTGTTGGTAAAGATTAAGGTATAGGTGATCATATCGCCCGAGTTGGCTGTAGCCGGGCTGACCGATTTGACGATAGCCAGATCGGCCGCCGTGACCGTCACCCCCACCTCGGCCTCATTATTGGTGGTGTCGCTCTCTATAGATGTTGTCGTAATTGTAGCTGTGTTGGTGAAGCGATCTCTGGCGCTCAAGCTGTTACTCAGTTGGGCAGTGATAGTGATGACGCCGCCCTGCCCGGCTGAGATCTGGGAAGTTTCAAAAACCTCAAAGGTTTGATTACTGACGGTCCGCATGATAGCCACATCGCCACTGCTGATGACCTCCAGCACGGTGATACTAACCGGCAGGGTGTCGGTGATGACCACATTCTCTGCGGTGTCAGCGCTATTGTTGGTAAAGCTGAGGGTATAGGTAATGATCTGTCCCGGTTCAGCCATAGCTGTGTTGACACTCTTGGTCAAGTGCATATCAACCAGAGGAAACGCCGTGACCGTCACCCCCACCTCGGCCTCATTATTGGTGGTGTCGCTCTCTATAGATGTTGTCGTAATTGTAGCGGTGTTGGTGAAGCGATCTTCGTTGCTCAAGCTGTTACTCAGTTGGGCAGTGATAGTGATGATGCCGCCCTCGCCGGGTAAAACTGGAGCAGTCTCAAAGACTGCTCCAGTTTGGGTCTGAGTAATCGCCACATCGCCACTGCTGATGACCTCCAGCACGGTGATACTAAGCGGCAGGGTGTCGGTGATGACCACATTCTCTGCGGCGGCAGCGCTATTGTTGGTAAAGCTGAGGGTATAGGTAATGATCTGTCCCGGCTCAGCCATAGCTGTGTTGACACTCTTGGTCAAGTGCATATCAACCAGAGGAAGCGCCGGGCAGCCGGCCGGAGCTATGGTTAGGAAGCCACTGTAATCAACGTTGGCCGCGTCGTTTATCGAGTCACCTCTGCCGGGGCCAGCCCCTCCAGGCCCATCGTCTATGCCCCACCAGTTGGCCGTGGCGGTCAGGATTGGCCCGCCGCCGTAATGCGCCGCCGTATCACTGTTATAAACCAGACAACTGTTGGTAATGCTGATATCATCCGCAAGAGTGTTTTGATAAACGGCCCCACCAGTGGTGGCGCTGTTGTACAAGATACGAGCGCTGGCCATACTGACGCGCCCATCATTAACATAGAGCGCGCCGCCCTTATCACTGGCCTGGTTATAGGCCAGGGTTAGTACGCCCGTTTGGGTAACAACCGTATTGATGTGGCCCGCATACAGTCCTCCGCCATCGCCGTCGGCGCTGGTCACGCTATTGCTGATAATCTGCCCGCCGTGAATGGTCAGGGTCTTGTTGGCGCGAATGCCCCCGCCGGTCTTGACCGCCCGGTTGTGGCTGACGATGGTATCAGTCAAGGCCATAGCGCTGCTTTCATCGTTAAAGAGACCGCCCCCATTAGATGAAGCGGTGTTAGAAAAGACCGTACTGTTGATCAGGCTGGCCCGGCCGTTATTGACCAGGGACATGCCACCACCATTCCCGTTGAGGGCCTGGTTATGGCTCAACACTGTGTTGGTTATTACATAGCGACCACTTGGGCTGTTGCTCAAACCGGCGCCCTGTTTAGCTTTGTTATAACTTACCTGGGCGCCGTTCAAGGTGACGACAGAATTACTATTTTTAATAAATATTCCCCCGCCCATATTAGTTGCTGTATTACTGACTACTGTTGTGTCGAGTAGATTCACATCGGCGGAGACGAAGGAGCCATCGATGTATAGACCGCCTCCGTTTGAGGCCGAGGTGTTGCTGTAGATGGCGCTGTTGCTGATGGTCACACTGCCCGAGTTGATATACAAGCCCCCGCCACTGTCAGCCCCGGTGGCGGCTCCATTGATAATATTCAAGTTCTCCAGGGTAACAGTTTTGTTGTTGATATAGATGACCCGCCCGGCCTGTTGGGCATCCAGGATGGTGGTTTGGGTCAGGGGGTAAGGCGTACTCCAGTTGGTGGTGGTATAGCCACCCCGGATGGTCAGATTTCTGTTGATGTAGACGGTTTGGATCAGGCCGGCGGTCTGTTGAGCGCCGGCGCAGAGGCCAGCGATTTTGAGGGTATCTCCCGGACTGGAGGCATTGACCGCCGCTTGCACTGCGCTGGCGTCGAAGCTGCTGTAGTCAGTGGTACCACTACCGTTGCGGCTGACAGAGCAGGTCTTAACCAAGTCGATATCGACCGCAGCCGTGTTGTTGAGCGTGATATTTTCCGCCGAGGTGGTGGTTATCGTGGCTGTGTTGGTAAAGCGATCCCCCAAGTTTAAAGCGCTGCTAATCTGAGCGGTCAGGGTGATCACTCCTCCTTGACCGGCGGTCAGGTCGGCGGTTTCAAAAACTTCAACGCTGGCGTTGCTAACGGCGCGGGTAATGGCTACATTGCCACTGCTAATCACATTTAGGACGGTAATACTGATCGGCAAAGAATCGGTGATGACCACATTGTAGGCCGTCATGTTGCTCAGGTTGGTAAAGTTGAGGGTGTAAGTAATAACCTCCCCGGGATTTGCGTAGGCCACATTTACGCTTTTGCTTAACTGTAGGTCAGAGGGAGCATTGGTTAAGCTAAAGGTGACACTATTGCCGGCGTTGGCGGCGGTCGCGGTGACGACATAGCTGCCCGCGATACTGTTGGCTGTCACCGTCACTGAGGCCACCCCGCTGCTGTTGGTAGTGGCGGTCAGCGTCTGCGGGCCGCTGAGACTAGCTCCACTGCCGGGCGCGGTAAAGGTGATCACCTGATCGGCGGCAAGACTGCTGTTGTCTGTGAAAACAAAGGTCACCTGCAAAGCCTGATCAAAACTGCTGTTCGGAAACGTTTTTTGATTGTCGCCGCCACTCAGTTGTAAATCGGCCAGAGTATTGGTTAAGCTAAAGGTCACGTTGTTACCGGCATTGGCGGCGGTCGCGGTGACGACATAGCTGCCCGCGATACTGTTGGCTGTCACCGTCACTGAGGCCACCCCGCTGCTGTTGGTAGTGGCGGTCAGCGTCTGCGGGCCGCTGAGGCTGGCCCCACTGCCGGGCGCGGTAAAGGTGATCACCTGATCGGCGGCAAGACTGCTGTTGTCTGTGAAAACAAAGGTCACCTGCAAGGGCTGATCAAAACTGCTGTTCGTGAGGGTTTTTTGATTGTCGCCGCCACTCAGTTGTAAATCGGCCAGAGCATTGGTTAAACTAAAGGTCACGCTATTACCGGCATTGGCGGCGGTCGCGGTGACGACATAACTGCCCAAAATACTATTGGCTGTTACCAGCGCCGAGGCCACCCCGCTGCTGTTGATGGTATCCGTCACTACCATGGGCGTAATCCCGGCTCCGCTGCCCGGTCCGGTGAAGGTGATGATCGCCCCACCGCTAATCGGCTCGGTAATGACGTTGGCTGTAAGCGTTATTGTTAAGCTCTCGGCAAAAGCGGTATTTGGCATTGTGGCCTGGTTATCACCGCCGCTAATGGTCAGCGAGAAGCCCTGGCTTTCAAAGGCGCCAATATCGCAGCCGTTGATCTTCGGACGAC